>JAOZSG010000063.1 GCA_029939785.1 Fidelibacterota bacterium
ATTTATACACTATGCAAAATGTAAATGGAATTAAAGTAGCAATTTCCAATTATGGTGGTACAATAATTTCTGTAGAAACTCCTGATAAAGCTGGCAAATTTGCTGATATCATAGTTGGTCAGAATGATTTTGATGGAATGATAAAACAAACATCATATTTTGGTCCATTGATTGGCCGCTTTGCAAATAGAATTGCAAAAGGAAAATTTTCTCTTGATGGTAAAGAATATACATTGGCAATAAATAATGAACCAAACACTCTACATGGTGGATTAAAAGGTTTTGATAAAAATGTATGGGATGCAGAAATCATTAAGCGTGATAATGCTGTAGGAATCAAATTAACTTATGTTAGTCCTAATGGGGAAGAAGGTTATCCTGGAGAATTAACTACAGTTGTAAATTATCTTCTGACAAATAATGATGAATTAAAAATTGAATATTCTGCAACAACAGATGCAAAAACTATTATTAATCTCACAAATCATGCATATTGGAATCTTTCTCAACCAGGAACTATTCTTGATCATGAAATGATGATAAATGCTGATCGAACAACTCCTGTTGATGAAACATTGATTCCTACTGGCGAATTGGCTGAAGTAAAAGGAACAGCATTAGATTTTACTAAGGGTAAATTAATTGGTAAAGATATCAAAAATGAATGTGATCAGTTAAAATATGGAAATAATGGATATGATCATAATTGGGTTTTGAACAAAGATGAAGAAGGCAAATTGACATTGGCAATGAGTTTATATGATGCAGAATCAGGTCGTATTCTTGAAATGTACACTACTGAACCCGGATTTCAATTTTACTCTGGAAATTTCCTCGATGGTACTATTGTTGACAAAAATGGATATAAATTACAAAAATATGATGCTTTAGTTATCGAAGCACAGCATTTCCCAGATTCACCAAATCAACCAAATTTTCCAAATACTGTATTATTGCCAGGTGAAGAATATACACAGACAACTGTTTTAAAATTTAAAGTGAAATAATTTTTCTGCTCCTATAACCTCGTAGGTTTTTGAAATCTGCGAGGTTTTTTTAGGAAAAATAGTTATGTAGATAGAATGATTTTGTGGCAGAATAATAATACAAAAAATCAATAAAAAATAGATGGAGAGTTAATTGAACTATAGAATATTCATATCAATACTAATTATTTCAACTATCAACAACCTGTTTGCTGCTCAAAATAATTATGGTTTGGATGATATGAAAAATCTTCAGGAACTTCCATATTTAAGATCTGATTATATTCTAATGCAGGAAAGTAGTCATGATCCAAGTGGTGGAAATAAAGATTGGAATAATTTTTTATATAATATTAGTGATGAACATGTTCTTGCTGATATGCAGGGACCTGGAATCGTAAATCGCATCTGGCTAACCGGATATGAACTTCATCAAACTATTCGATTTTATTTTGATGGTGAAGAAACACCGAGTGTAGAACAATCGTTAAGTGATTTTTTTGCAGGAATAAATGGTTCGTTTTTATCTCCTCTTATTGTAAATGATAATGTTTCCAGTGGTGGATTAATATCCTTTATGCCATTTCCTTTTCGAGAGTCATTGAGAATTACGACTACAATTGGAAATGCTGATCCTGCATATTATTATAATGTTACCTGGCAGAAACTAAATCCTGATGTAGAGATTGAAACCTGGACAGGTTCTGAAAATACAGAAGATGTTAGGGATATTTGGAATAATATGGGAGAAGACCCAAAACAGGTCCAAAACACAGATTCAAGTGATATTGTTGTACAAATTGCTGCTGGTGATAGTGTAGTTTTATATGAAAATTCTGGATCTTCAACAGTTATAAATGAATTATTTTTGAAAATAAATGAATTGAAACCTCTGGAAGTTCCCAAAGAAGAAATCGTTACTGATAATGGTAAAGCTTTTACAGGTTACAGTAGATTTTCTATGAATATAAATTCTGAAAATAAAGGTGCTGTATTGGAAAGAAGATCTGATTATGGAGTTGGGAATCAGATTGCAAAAGTCTATGTAGATTCTGTTTTAGCAGGATATTGGTCTAATGGTGGTTCTGATATGGATAAGCGATGGCGTAATCATAAATTTTATATTCCTGCTAACTTGGTAATGGGAAAAGATAAAATTGATCTTAAAATTGAATTTGTTCAATCCAATAATGATTGGAATGAATTTTATTACACACTTTATGCTGTAACAGATTCAGGATTAGTTGAAACTGATAAATTGGATGTAGGAAATTCAACTGATGAATATCAGCATAAATATTCAGTTTCCGGAGAAACATGGTCTGGTGATGCTACTTATACTTATCATCAAGCAAATGTATTGACAGATAATGGTAAAGCATTTGTTGGATATAGTCAATTCACAGTGAAGATAGATAGTTTAAATGATGGTGTAAAACTTACTCGCAGATTGGATTATGGAATTTCAAATCAAAAAGCAAATATATATGTAGATGGCGACTATGTTGGGCAATGGTTTACTGAAGGATCAGGTGGAAATGATCGTTGGTTGGACTCAAGTTTTGATATTCCTTCATCATTTACAGAAAACAAAAGTGAAATTACAGTAAAAGTATCCTTTGTAAGTGCAGCAATTGATTGGAATGAATTCTTTTATTGGATTTATTCAAAAGTAGATGGTGATGATTTATTGAGTGATTTTATTGATGTAGGAAATAGTTTATGTGAAAGTCAACATCAATATACAATTAATCAACAGAACTGGAGTGGATTTGGAACTTTTACATATAAACTGGCTGAATCTAAATATCAACAGTCAAATTCTGAATTACTTTCCAATATTTACTTGAAAATTAATTGGGATAATGAAGAAAAAGCTAGTGTAGAAGCACCTATAGGTATGTTCTTTTCATTGGGAACAATTGATGCATTTTCAATGAATTCATTGATGAGTGGATTTACTGCTGATACATCGTTTTATAGTTATTGGCCAATGGTCTATAAATCATCAGCAACAATATCTTTGATTAATAAAAGTTCTGTTGATTTAAATAATGTTAATTTTTCAATCAAATCAGAAAATTTCATAGGTAATTTATCTAATGTAGGAAAATTTAAAACTGAGTATAAAAAATATTTTCCTACAGTTCATGGAAATGAAATAAAAATTCTGGAAACTGAAGGAGCAGGAAAATTTGTAGGATTTGTATTGAATGTAGATGCTGGTTTAAATTCCTTTTATCTTGAAGGTGATGAAAGATATTATATTGATGATGCACAAACGCCATTTCTCTATGGAACTGGTACAGAAGATTATTTTAACGGAGCCTGGTATTTCATTAATGGTCCATTTTCTCTTCAGCAACATGGGCAGGCTGTAACATCAGGAAATAGCCGGAGTATGTATCGTCATCATTTATCAGATCCGATCAGTTTTTTGAAGAATGGAACTTTTTATATAGAGCATGGTGCTCAAAATGATGTAGTTGAAAATTATCAGACTCTTGCTTTCTATTATCTGAAAGAAAATCATTATGGTTCACCTGAATCTGTATTGGAAAAAAATGATGAATTAAATATTGGTGATTCAAATTCAGAATATGTGCACAAATATGCTGTTAATCAACCAACATGGAGTGGTGATATTGCATCTTATTATGAAGGCACATTCGATAATACTGGAATAAATAGTAGTGGAAAACATCATCATTCATACAGTTCATTTACAATGAATATTAATTCGGATAATTATGGAGTTAGATTATTAAGAACATTTGATCACAGTTTACTCAACCAAAAAGCAACTGTTTATGTTGATGATGTTGAGGTTGGACAATGGTATAGTGCTGGCAGTAATAGTGAGAAGAAAATACGGGATGAATTTTTCCTCATTCCAGAATCTTTTACCAAAGGAAAAAGCAAAATAAATATTAATATTACAGCAGATCCACAATCTGGTGATTGGTCAGAAAACTATTATGCAACTTACTCTATCTTGGATAAACTTCATTCCGGTGAAAAAACTTCAATAGAAAAGGAAAAAGTATCAAAAGAATTTAAACTTTTTGATGCTTATCCAAATCCATTTAATCCAGCGACTAAAATTGAATATGAGTTGCGGAGATCAGGTTTTGTAGAATTAACTATCTTTGATGTTACTGGTAAAAAAGTAGAAACATTGGTCAATAAAAAACAATCATCAGGAAAATATTCTATTAATTTTAATGCATCTGCATTGTCATCAGGTGTCTATTTTTACAAATTAGTAGCAAATTCAGAAATAATTGATACTAAAAAAATGATATTATTAAAATAGAGGAGTTGGAATGAAAAAATTATTAGTGACAATAACAATTATTTTAACATTTTTATTATTATTCATAGTAAATCTGTTTGCTGGTGAAGTTGATACTTTTATGGTGAAATCCAATTCTATGGATAAATTAATTTCTAATATTATTATCACTCCAGAAAATTACAAAATAAATAATGAGAGGTTTCCTGTTCTCTATTTATTGCATGGTGCTGGTGGAGATTTTTCTCATTGGTATTTAAGTGTACCAGAATTAAAAGATTATGCTGATCAATATGAAATGATAATCATCTGTCCAGATGGTGGAGTAACAAGTTGGTATTGGGATAGTCCGGTTGATAAAAAAATGATGTATGAAACTTATATTTCAAAAGAATTAATAAATTTTGTTGATGAAAATTATAAAACATTATCTACTAAAAATAAACGAGCAATTACAGGATTAAGTATGGGCGGACATGGTGCTCTCTATCTTGCTTTTCGTCATCAGAATATTTGGGGAGCTGCCGGAAGTATGTCTGGTGGTGTTGATATTAGACCTTTTCCTAATAATTGGGACATGGCCAAACGATTGGGAACTTATGCTGAAAACAAAGATAATTGGGAAAAACATACAGTTACAAATATGTTGCATCTATTAGATGGGAAATCCTTGGAAATTATTATTGATTGTGGAATAGATGATTTTTTTTATGGTGTAAACCACAGGCTTCATGAAAAACTAATGGGACGAAATATTCCCCATGATTATATAGAACGACCTGGTAATCACAGTTGGGATTATTGGCGGAATTCCATTAAATATCAAATTTTATTTTTCAATGATTTTTTTAAGAAGAAGTAGTAAAAAGGAGTAAGAATGAAAAATATAAAGATGACTAACTTTTTTAGATTATTTGTTATCGTTTTTACAATGTTATCATTTAGTTTTGCAAAAAATATTGAACATTTAAAAATTTCACCTAAAGTATGGAGTGTTTCTAAAGCAAAGCAATGGGAGAAAAAACAAAAATGGATTGTTGGTGCAAATTTTTCACCAAGCAATGCTTCGAATCAGTTGGATATGTGGCAAGCAGAAACATGGTCTCCGGAATTAATAGATAAAGAATTAGGATATGCTGAAAAATTAGGAATGAATTCTATCCGAGTTTATTTACATTATTTTCCATTTCGTGATGATGCAGATGGGTTTTTGAAAAGGATTGATAATTTTTTAAATATTGCAGATAAGCATGATATAAAAACAATTTTTATCTTTTTTGATGATGTTTGGAATCCAAATCCTGTAGCAGGTAAACAACCGGAACCTAAAAAACATGTTCATAATTCTGGATGGGTACAATCTCCAGGACGAGAAATTTTATGGGATTATAAAAGACATATTGAAACTAAAGAATATGTTCAAGATATTTTGAGAAAATTTAAAGATGATGAAAGAATTTTATTTTGGGATTTATATAATGAACCGCAGAATACAAATGGAAGTTCATATCGTGATTTTGATAAAGAACCTTATTCACTGAAATTGTTAGAAGAAGTATTTGAATGGGCGAGAGAAGTATCTCCGAGTCAACCAATTTCAAGTGGATTATGGATTGGAGATTGGACAGACTTTAGTAAACTCAGCGTTTTCAATAAATTCATGCTTGAAAATTCAGATATAATTACATTTCATAATTATAATAATCTTGCTTCATTTAAAAATGCTGCAGAACCATTATTAGAAATGGGCAGACCAATAATATGCACAGAATATTTTTGCAGAAAAAATAATAGTTCATTGGAAGAAATATTACCATATATGGCAGAAAAAAATATTGGTGGTATAAACTGGGGATTAGTAGCAGGACGAACACAAACAAATTATCCATGGGATTCCTGGAGTAAAACTTATACAGCAGAACCAAAACTTTGGTTTCACGACCTTTTATATAAGGATGGGACTCCATATAGAAAAAATGAAACTGATTTGATGAAAAAACTTACTTCGTCAATTAATAACAAATAAAAAGATAAGTTTGTAAAAAACAAAATCAAGGAGCACAGATGAAACGTATTTTTATAATTACATTAATATTATTAATAGTTACGGGTTTTGCAATGGCTGAATGGCAGGCGAAAGAAGCACCATTGATGACACGTTGGGCAAAAGATGTAGATCCTGAATCTGTTCATCAGGAATATCCACGACCACAAATGGTTCGTGAAAAATGGCTGAATCTGAATGGAATGTGGCAATTTGAAAAATATGAACAGGATACAGAACCTCAATTTGGAAAAGAATTATCAAGAGAAATCCTAGTACCATTTGTAATTGAATCAGCACTTTCCGGAGTAATGGAAAAAACACATTATATCACATATCGTCATACTTTTGAAATACCAAAAAATTGGAAAAAAGATAAGGTACTGATCCATTTTGGTGCTGTTGATTTTGATGCTACAGTTTATTTGAATGGGACAGAAATTGGTTCTCATCGTGGTGGATATAATGCATTTACTTTTGATTTGACAAGTGTACTTAAATCAAAAGGTGAACAAGAACTGATTGTAAAAGTTTATGATCCTACTGATGATGGTGTTTATCCAAGAGGAAAACAAGTAGAAGAACCAGGTGGAATTTTTTATACTTCTGTTACAGGAATCTGGCAAACTGTATGGCTTGAAGCAGTTCCTAAAACATATATTGAATCATTTAAAATGAATCCTGATATTGACAAAAATTTACTCAATTTGAATTTTAATGTTGTAAATGCAAAGAAGAAATATTCTATAAATATTACAGCATTTCAAGATGGTAAAAAAATATCAGAAAAAACAATTGATCACAAATCATTATCTGAAAATTGTGAACTAAAAATTTCTGATCCTGTTTTATGGACACCTGAAAATCCATTTTTGTATGATTTGAAAATCAAATTGTTAAAAGGTAAAAAAGTTATAGATGAAATTGATAGTTATTTTGCAATGCGAAAAATCAGTCTTGGTAAAGATAAACAAAATCGTACAGTTATGATGTTGAACAATGAATATGTATTTCACAATGGTCCACTTGATCAGGGATATTGGCCTGACGGGCTTTATACAGCACCAACAGATGAAGCTTTGAAATATGATATTGAAATTGCTAAAGAACTCGGTTTTAATATGATTCGTAAACATGCAAAAGTAGAACCTGAACGTTGGTATTATTGGACAGATAAATTGGGAATGTTGGTTTGGCAGGATATGCCTCAGGTAAATCCAGATGAATTTGAAGCACGTCAAACAGAAGAGCATAAAAAACAATTTGAATATGAACTTCATGAAATGGTTGACCAGTTTTATAATTATCCATCGATTGTAATGTGGGTAATATTCAATGAAGCCTGGGGACAATATGATACTGAGCGTTTAACTGCTGCTGTTAAAAAACAAGATCCAAACCGTTTGGTTTCAAATGCCAGTGGATGGACAGATAAGGAAGTTGGTGATATCTTAGATTGGCATTTATATCCGGGTCCGGGATCTCCAAAACCAGAAGAAACAAGAGCTGCGGTTCTTGGTGAATTTGGAGGACTTGGATTACAATT
Source organism: Fidelibacterota bacterium (assembly GCA_029939785.1). GTDB lineage: Bacteria > Fidelibacterota > UBA2242 > UBA2242 > JAFGTP01 > JAOZSG01. The sequence goes on from JAOZSG010000063.1 coordinate 7,872, forward strand.
AAAAGGTCATTTATGGCAGGAAGATAACTGGGGATATCAAAATTTTGAAAACAAAACAACTTATCAGGATCGATATGAACTTCTATATGATGATGTTTGGGCATTGGAAAAAAATCCTGGTATGAGTGCATGTGTTTATACGCAGATTACAGATGTTGAAATGGAAGTAAATGGCTTGCTGACTTATGATCGTGAAATTATCAAGTTTGACAAAGAAGATTTTCAAGCTATTCATAGTGATAAGCATACTTCAGTTCCAAGAGTTGTTCCAAATGGTGGAATTTTTCTTAATACACAAAAAATTGAATTGAAAAATCGTAAAGGTGAAGAAATTCGATATACTTTGGATGGAAGTAATCCGACAGAAAATTCATTACTTTATAAAGAACCAATAACTATCAAAAAATCAACAGAAATTAAAGTCAGATCTTTTGCTAAATCAGGCAGAAAAAGTGGTTTGACTGTTGCGAAATTTGAAAAAACTACACTCCTAAAACCAGTGAAAATAAAGAACCCAAAACAAGGACTTAATTATAGTTATTATGAAGGTAAATGGGATGGATTACCAGATTTTTCAAAAGAAAAACCTGTGAAAAGCGGCATTACCAATATATTCGATCTTACAAAAAGAGATCAGGATGATTGGATTGGTTTTGAATTTACAGGATATGTAAAAGTAGAAAAAGATGGAATCTATACATTTTATACGGAATCAGATGATGGCAGTTGTCTTTATGTTAATGATAAATTGGTTGTTAATAATGATGGTTTTCATGGAATGCGTGAATATGCAGGTCAAATTGCTTTGAAAGCAGGATTGCATCCGATTCGTGTACCATTTTTTGAAGGTGGAATTGAAGAAGGTTTGATTGTCAGATATTCCGGTCCTGGACTTGAGAAACAAGAAATTCCTGCAAAAGCACTTTATCAAAAATAGATCACTTATAACTATTTAGGTTTTATTGCTTTTCTGAAGGTGAAAATGTAAATTGTAATCGATTAATTTGAAGAGGTTTGAAAAATGTTAAATGGCTTAGATATTTTTGTTTTTGTAATATTTTTTCTTGTTGTAGTATCGATTAGTTTATTTAAAGGTAGGAGAGAAAAAACAGGGGAAGATTATTTTCTCGCAGGACGTGGTTTGTCTTGGTGGATTATTGGAATATCTCTGATTGCTGCAAATATTTCTACAGAACAGTTTGTAGGAATGAATGGAGGAGCAGCTGGAAATGTTGGGTTAGCTATTGCAAGTTATGATTGGGTTGCAGCTATTACTTTAGCAATTGTTGCTGTGTTTTTTATTCCAAAATTACTTCGAAGTGGTATTTATACGATGCCGGAATATCTTGAACATCGTTATAATGCTACAGCGAGATTGTTGATGTCAATATATATGATGATAATATATGTTGTGGTTACGATATCGGCAGTTCTATATTCTGGTGGATTAACGATTCATACAATTTTTAATGTGAATCTGACGACTTCAGTTTGGATTATCGGAATTATTGCAATGATATATACTACTTATGGGGGATTGAAATCGGTTGCATGGGCTGATCTTTTTCAAGGTTTAGCACTTATCCTTGGTGGTTTTATTGTACTTTTTGCAGCTTTGAATGCTGTAGGAGGTTGGGAGAGTTTTGTATCTACTAATCAGGATAAATTGCGTATGGCTTTACCTTCTGATCATCCAGAATTGCCCTGGACTGCATTGATGCTTGGTATCTGGATTCCAAACCTATATTATTGGGGATTTAATCAATATATTACACAGCGAACATTAGCCGCAAAAAGTTTACGTGATGGACAGTTTGGAGTATTGAAAGCTGCATTTATTCAATTGATTTTACCTTTAATTATTGTTGTACCAGGAATTATTGCTGCTCAATTATATAGTGCTGAGTTATCTGCCACAAGTGACGCAGCTTTTCCATTATTGATTAAAAATCTGATAGCACCTGGAATTCGTGGATTTATTTTCGCTGCAATTGCTGGAGCAGTGATCAGTTCATTGGCATCTATGCTAAATTCAGCATCTACAATTTTTACAATGGATCTTTTTAAACGTCATTTCAAAAAAGATGCAACAGAAAAACAACTTGTTTCATCAGGTAGAATAATGACGGTTGTTTTTGTACTTCTTGGATGTCTTATTGCTCCAAAATTAGGTGATCCCAGATTAAAAGGTATTTTTCATTTTATCCAGGATTTTCAGGGATATGTTTCTCCTGGTATTTTAGCATCATTTCTTTTTGGCTTTTTTATTAAAAAGACTCCAGACTCTGCTGCAGTAACTGGAATGATTCTAAATGTACCAGTTTATGGAATTTTACATTTGAAGTATTTTTCACATATCGCTTTTTTAAATAAAATGGCCATTACTTTTGTTATTATTATAACTGTTATGGGGGTAATAACTTGGTTGCGTCCATTAAAAAAAGAGGTTGTTATGCCTGTGAATACAACTATTGATACAACAACAGCTCTATCTGTTAAAATTGTTAGTGGAATTATTATTGTTGCAGCATTGATTTTATACGCAATATTTTGGTAGATAAAAATAGTCACAAAGAAAATTAAAATAGAAAAATAAAGAATTGGAGAGAATTATGACATCAAAAGAACGAGTTCAAACTGCTCTTAATCATAAACAACCAGATCAGGTACCAGTTGATTTTGGTGGTAGTGCTACTTCTGGTGTACATGTTTCAACTATTGCTTTGTTAAGAGATTATTATGGCTTGGAGAAAAAACCTGTTAAAGTAACTGAACCTTATCAAATGTTAGGAGAAGTTGATAATGAATTGCGTGAAGCAATTGGAATTGATACTGTAACATTTGAAGGTGCATCAACAATATTTGGATTTCGTAATGAAGATTGGAAAGAATATAAAACTCTTTGGGGACAGGAAGTATTAGTTTCGAAACATTTTAACACAACAACTGATGAAACTGGCAATGTTTTGATATATCCTGAAGGAGATATGACTGTTTTACCTAGTGGTAAAATGCCAAAAAGTGGTTATTTCTTTGATAGCATTAATCGTCAACAACCAATTGATGATGCGAATTTAAATGTCGAAGATAATCTTGAGGAATTTAAACCTATAAGCGATTCAGATCTGGAATTTTTGAAAAAAGAAGCATTGAGATTAAAAGGAAGCGACAAGTTTGTATTCGGTAGTTTAGGTGGAACCGCACTCGGAGATATTGCTCTTGTTCCCGCTCCAAATCTAAAAGTACCAAAAGGTATTAGAGATGTTTCTGAATGGTATATGTCTATCATGATTCGTCCTGACTATGTGGAAGAAATTTTTGCAAAACAGACAGAAATAGCATTGAAAAATCTGAAGAAAATTCACGGAGTTGTTGGTGATGTGATTGATGCTGTTTTTGTATGTGGAACCGATTTCGGTACTCAGACATCAAGTTTTTGTTCTACTGATACTTTTGATGCAATGTATTTGCCTTACTATAAAAAAATAAATGATTGGATTCACAAAAATACAACCTGGAAAACTTTTAAACATTCCTGTGGTGCAGTTGAAAATTTTATGCCTCATTTTATTGAAGCTGGTTTTGATATTATTAATCCTGTACAGATTTCTGCTACCGGTATGGATCCTCAATTATTGAAAGATCGTTATGGTGACAAGTTAACTTTTTGGGGTGGTGGTGTTGATACTCAAAAAACTTTACCCTTTGGTAAACCCGAAGAAGTTCGTACAGAAGTATTGAAACGTTGTGAAATATTTGCAAAAAATGGTGGATTTGTTTTTAATTCTATTCATAATATTCAGGCTTTAACACCAATTGAGAATTTGATTGCTATGATAGATGCTGTGAAAGAATTTAATGGGAATAAATAGGTTGTAGGTTTTTAGGCTGTAGGTTTTTAAGTTGTGAAAGAAAAAATATGTTGGAGATGATGATTATGATGATTCAAAAAGTAAAATATTTAGTTAGATTTTTTTCAATTGTATTTCTTTTTTCAAGTATCATATTTGGTGGGAATAGAGAGAAAATTTTACATTATTCATTTAAGAACAGTGAGATTACAGTAGATGCCAAAATGGATGATTGGAAAGATATTATAGAAAACAGGGTTGAAGGAAGTGACCATTTATGGTTTGGTCAAAATATGACACCGGAAAAATGGCATGGAAATAGTGATTTGTCTTATTCCTGGAAAGGTGCCTGGAATGGAAATAAAATTTATTTCCTTTTTGAAGTAACAGATAATATTGTGATGCAGAATCCTCAACAGCCGAATTCATTTTTGAATGATGCTATTGAAATATTATTGGACTATAAAAATAGTGGTGGACCAAGAGTTATTATTGAAAATGACAAAAAAGTATTGCGTGGTTATGAAATGCACTTTTTACCAACAAAGAACGTAATGGT
>JAOZSG010000064.1:0-3051 GCA_029939785.1 Fidelibacterota bacterium
CGGCGGCGAACGTCAGACACGCCCTCTAATCGCTCGTTTGCATAAACACCTTCCTGAAGTTTGCCGGTTAAAGTAATTTTCATGGATTCCGGAACCCTGAACCATGTTTCGCCACGTTTCCATATTCCTGCAGATTCAGTTCTATCTATCCCGGCTGCCAAAGCATTGAAAGATCCTGCAGTACAAGTATGACTATCAGAACCAACAATTACCATTCCTGGTTTTGCGTGATAACTCATTACCTGATGACAAATTCCCTGACAAACATCATAAAATTTTGTTACCCCCTGATTACTTACAAAATCTCGGATTGATTGATATTGATTCGCTAATTTTGCATTTGTCGGAGGTGCATTGTGATCCAGCACAACAAGCAGTTGATCAGGATCGGCAACTTTTTCACCACCCATTTTATTGAAGGTGTTTTTAATACTGGCAGTATTGTCATGAGTAAGAACAATGTCTGGTTTGCGAAATACAATGGCACCTTTCTCAGCACCAAGTATTTTCTCTACAAAAGTTTTTCCCATTTTTTCTCCTTTTTGCACCACAGAGGACACTGAGATTTTCACAAAGAACACAGAGAAAGTAATAATTGAAAAACCCTTGTGATCTCTGTGACTACTTTGTGTACTCTGTGGTTAAATAAAAATTAACCCAATAAACCATCCTTTTTATAAATTTCCATCTGGACATTTGAAAACCTATCAATGTTAACAGATTTTTCATTTTCAAGATTTGTTATAATTCCTTTGGCCAAATCAACTTTAATTCTGTCTCTTTGCTTTAGTTCAAGAGATGAAATATCGGTATAAGTTAAAATCGGAAAAGCTGCATTAATTGCGTTTCGTTCATAAATAGCACCAAAAGATTCAGCAATAATTACCTGCACTCCAAGTGATCTAAAACAGTCAACAGCCTGCTGACGTGAACTTCCTGCTCCAAAATTTTTAAAAGTAATAACAATATCGTCCTTTTCTGCTTTTGTAGAAAAATCCTCCCAACCTTCAAGATTGTCAAAAGTATATTGTCCCATTTTATCAATATCAGTGATTGTAAGATACCTGTTATGAAAAATCATATCTGTATCAATATCATCTTTTTCCACAAGCCATACTTTTCCTTCGAGAACAGTTGGATGTTCTACATTATCTGATTTTTTTATTGCAGGCTTTTCAAAGTTACCGGTTGGTAAGAACTCAGCTGCCTTTATTGGTATTTCATCAGGAGTTGTAATATATCCGGCTACTGCAGATGCTGCAACTTCGGCAGGAGAACCAAGATATACTTGACCTTTACCTTGTTTACCGGCAAAATTTCTATTTCCTGTACTCAGCGTAATTTCACCTGGTCCGTTTTGTCCAACCTGACCAGCAGCACAACCTGCACAGCCGGCATTACTCACAAGTGCACCGGCATTTTTGAAAATTTTAATAATACCTTCATCTAATAATCGTTGCCAAAGTATATCTGTTGCAGGAACGATTTTCAGTACTACGCCCGGAGCAACTTTTCTATCTTTTAATATTTCAGCGGTTTTTACCATATCTTCATAACGACCATTTGTACAGCTTCCAATAAATGCAGAGTCAATTTTCGTTTTCTTTACATTATTCAATAATGTAACATCATCAGGGTGTCCGGGACGAGACATCATTGGTTGAAATTTGCTGAAATCCAGTTCGATTTCTTTTTCATAATTTGCATCTGTATCTGCGGCAATTTTTTCTATCTTTTTCCCTGATAATTTTTCTGAATATTTGATAATATCATCAGTTGGAGGAAAAAGTAAAATAATTGCACCCATTTCGGTTGCCATTGAGGAAATAGTAATTCTTTCATCTAAAGTGAGTTTATCTACTTCTTCTCCATAAATTTCAACAGAATAACCGAGTAGAGTATTTGCCCCGAATTCATTTAAGAGATTTAAAACTATATCTTTTGCATAGATATTATCAGGACGTTTTCCAGAAAGTGTGAGTTTTATAGACTTTGGAACCTTGAACCATGATTTTCCATTTGCCCATGCTGCTGCAATATCCCTGTCACCCATGCCCTGACCAAAAGCACCGATCGCACCGAGAATATTCGCATGAGAATCTGTAGAAACAACGGTGCTTCCCGGAGTTGCAATACCTTCATCAATTACCAGATGAGTTCCAATTCCTGCATCAATGTCATATACTTTTATCCCTTGTTCACGTGCATATAACCGACAATATTGTTGATTGGCAGCATATTTTTGATCTGAACCTGTTGGATTGCAATCAAAGGTAAATAAAGTCTTTGAAGGATCATCAAGTTCCAATCCATTGTTAATAAGATTTTTCACAACATTTGCTCCACCGAAATCACGAGCCACACGGACATCGATAGTAATATCAATTATTTCTCCAGGCTTTACACTATTCTGATCTGAGTGATTCGCCAGTATTTTTTCTATTAAAGTCAATCCCATTATTTTCTCCAATTTAACTGATTTAATAAGTTCAATTCACTAATATTAAACTTCCAACCTGCTTTTGAAAGGTAAAAAAGTCATAAAATCAGCATGATGTACAAGATAAGCTTCTGTTGTTCTTTTTACCATGTTCCCTTCACCTGCATGAGTAGCAATAATATGACATACTTCGGCTGGTACTCCACATTCTTCAGCAATTGAAACACCGCTAAAAGGATGACGGAGATATTTTCCGTAAGTTCCCTGAACTGACTTACCATTTTCATCTAGAACATATTCCAGTAATTTTCCTACATCAGCAAGTATTGCTCCTGCAATCAATACATCCATATTACATGGAAGTTCACCATGATAAAATTCGTTAACTTTTTCACCAGCAGCTTTTGCAATATGGACAACACTTCTTTTATGATCCATAAATGTAACTTTTAAATCCGGTCCACAAAGTAATGTAAACGGTATTTTTTGTAAATCTTCTCCTGTAAGGACACTTCTTTCTAAAGCAAGTTCCCAGGTTTTTGTTACTTGATTTCTTAAATCTTTGTCATCAATCCATGCCAATTCAGGCCATAATTTATTTATATTCATTT
>JAOZSG010000064.1:3151-12254 GCA_029939785.1 Fidelibacterota bacterium
ATTATTGCATCAGTGACTTCAGATGTTGACGCAGCACCCTGTTCCAGCACTTCCTGACAGCCTCGCAATTTTTGCATATCATAAGCACGTACTTTTCCTTCTTCTACAACTTCCGAAACTGCTTTGCGAATGCGTTTGGCTTTTTCTGTTTCTCCAATATGATCGAGCATCATACATGCTGAAAGTATCATTGCAATTGGATTAACTATAGAAGGTTCAAATGTTTCATATTTTGGTGCTGAACCATGAGTAGGTTCAAAAATGGCTACTTCTTCGCCAATATTTGCACTACAAGCAAAACCTAATCCACCAACTAATCCGGCAAAACCATCTGATACAATATCACCAAACATATTACCGGCTATTATTACTCCGTAAGTTTCAGGATTTTTTGTCAGCCACATCATCTGTGCATCGATATTTGTATAGTTGAACCAGATATCTTTATATTCTTTTTCCATTTCACGACAGATAGCGAGCATCATTCCTGAAGTTTCGCGAATTACATTTGGTTTTTCACAAAGAGTAACAGTTTTATATCCGAATTTTTTTGCATACTCAAATGCATCACGACAGATTCGTTCGGAATATTTTTTGGTAAATATACGGGTGGAAATAGCGATCTCTTCTTTTGGTGACCATCCGAAGTTTTTAGCAAATTTTGGATGAGACATTAAAGCATCGTAAACATTGGCAGGAGGATCTGTCCATTCAACACCTCCGTAAAGACCTTCAGTATTTTGACGAAATACTACAACATCAACTATAGGTTCTTCAATAGTGTCATTTGGACCTCTGCGAATAAAATTGAGTGGATTGCCTTTGAATGTCTGACAGGGACGGCGACAAATATCAAGTTTGAAATGCTGACGAAGTCCTACGATTGGGCTATAATAAACATAACCTTTATCAACTAATTTTGGATCAAGTTCTTTTGCTGCCTCGCTTTTCGGCTTTGAAGTAATAGCTCCAAAAAGAGAAATTTTATGTTTTTCCAACAAATCAAGTGTTCTTTGTGGGAGAGGATTTCCTTCTTTACACCAAAATTCCCATCCAATATCTGCATGGACATAATTTGCATCAAAACCAGCAGCATCTAAAACTCTTACAGCTTCCGGTAATACTGTTTTACCAATTCCATCACCGGGCATTAACACAATAGTTCTCTTACTCATTTACGCTCCTTTTTGTTTAATATTCTAATATTTTATATATTAATAATATTCTTTTTACTCTTGTTAATTATTTTGTAAATACGTGAAAGATTTTCAGAAAGTCAAGAGAGATTTTAAAATATATTAATTTGAATTTAAATGTTAATTTTTTAACAAAACAAATAGTCTATTTGAATAATTCTCATATAATTATTCTATTACACATTTTCAGTAGTAAAATAATATAATTTATTAGGCATTTTACTAATAAAGTCTCATTTTTGCTTCTTATCAGTTTTTAATGCTAAAAAAACATCTGTTTAATAAATAACAAGCGTAATCCATTGGAAGTCAAGATCTTAATGCGTTTTTTGTTTCTTTTAATTAAAAAATATTAATCTTAAGTGTTATTTATAGTATCTTTAAAGAGTTGTAATAGAAAACATTAACATATTAATGAATTAATAAATCTTTGAAAAAACCAAGGAGTAAATTTTGAAAATTATAGTTACAATTAAGCAAGTTCCGGAAACAGGAAATGTAAAAATGGATCCTGTAACAGGAACTATGAAAAGAGATGGTGTTGAGTCTATAGTCAATCCGCTTGATTTATATGCCGTTGAAGAAGCAATAAGATTAAAAAATGAGTTTGGTGGAGAAATTATTGCAATTACTATGGGACCACCAAAGGCAGACAGAGCACTTCGTGAAGTAATATCTATGGGATGTGATTCTGGTATCTTACTTTCTAATAAATCTTTTGCAGGTGCAGATACATGGTCAACATCTTATGTTTTAGCTCAGGCTATAAAGAAATTGGGCGAATATGATCTCATTTTATGTGGTGAGCGTGCAACTGATGGTGATACAGGACAAGTTGGTCCGGGAATAGCCACCTGGCTGGATATTACTTTTACTACCTATGTTAGCGGTGTGAAAGAAGTAAAAGAAAATTCTCTTGTAATCGAACGAATGGTTGAAACAGGATATGAGATTCTCGAAATTGAAAATCCATCTTTATTAACAGTAATAAAGGAAATAAATTATCCTCGTTTACCATCTCTCAGAGGTAAACAAAAAGCACGAAAACTAGATATTCCTGTTTGGGGACCTGAAGAGATTGATGTAGAGAATAAAAATTTAGGTCTTAAAGGTTCACCAACTCGCGTTGTAAGAATATCCAAACCAAAAGTTTCAAGAAATGGTGAATTATTTGTTTGTAAAAATGATCAGGATATTGAAAATGCAGTGGGTAAAATGTTCGAATTTCTTGAATCAAAAGAAATAATATAGGAGTGGATAATGTCATATAAAAATGTTTGGACTCTAAGCGAACAAGAGCAGGGAAAATTAAAAGAAGTTTCTTTTGAATTATTAAAAAGAGGTCGTGCTCTTGCTGATAAAAGAAAAGTTGAATTAGTGGCAATTGTTCTTGGTCACAATCTTGATAAAGATGATTTACAAAAATTAATATATTTTGGTGCTGATAAAGTATTAGTGGTAGATGCACCTGAACTTGAATATTTTCTTACTGATCCTTATGTAAATGTTGTAACAAAATTAATAGAAAATCATAAACCCGAAATATTAATTGCCAGTGCTACTACTACTGGACGAACAGTCGCACCTGCAGTGGCAATTAAAGTAAATACTGGTTTGACAGCTGATTGCACGGGATTGGATATTGATGATGAAGGTCATCTGATTCAGACAAGACCTGCTATTGGTGGAAATATTCTGGCAACAATTAAAACTCCTATTCACAGACCTCAAATGGCTTCTGTCAGACCTCATTCAAATCAGCCATTGGATATTGATAAATCCAGAACCGGTGAGATTGTTTATGAGGAAATCGATAAAGAACTTTTGAAAAGTAGAATTAAGCGGATTGAGTTTCATGAAAATGAAGAAGAAACCGGAAATATTCAGGATGCAGAAGTTATTATTGCCGGAGGAAAAGGTTGTAAGACTGAAGAAAAATTTAAAATGATTAAGGAAATTGCTACTCTCATGCATGGTGCTGTTGGTGGTTCACGTGAAGCGGTTGATCTTGGTTGGATTTCTTATCCTCATCAGATTGGATTGAGTGGACAAACCGTGAGTCCTCATTTTTATCTTGTTGCCGGAGTATCCGGTGCAGTACAGCATCTTGCTGGCATAAAAACAGCGGAAAATATTGTGGCAATAAATAATGATTCTGAAGCACAGATTTTTCAGGTAGCGGATTTTGGAATTCAGGGTGATTTAAATGATATACTGCCCGTCATTATTAATAAGTTAAAAGAGCGTAAGGAGGGTAAATAATGTCTGAATATAAAAAAATTACTCTGGAAATAGTTGAAAAATTAAAAAATATTGTTGGCGATAGAAATGTAATATTTGATGATATTGAAAAACTTGAACCTTATTCTCATGATGAAATTGCTGAAAAATCTTATGGCTCTATGCCGGAAGTTGTAATTAAACCTGAAACAAGTGAGCAAATCGCTCAAATCATGAAGTTTGCAAATAAAGAAAATATTCCGGTTACTCCAAGAGGAGCAGGAAGTGGACTTTCAGGTGGTGCTGTTCCGATTTTTGGTGGAATTTGTTTATCTGTTGAAAAGATGAATAAGATACTTGAAATAGATAAAGCAAATATGGTTGCCGTCGTCGAGCCTGGAGTTATAACCAATGATCTGAATGATTTACTCACTGAAGAAGATCTGTTTTTTGCAGGTTATCCGATGAGTGTTGAAAGTTGCTATGTTGGAGGCAATGTTGCCGAAAATGCAGGTGGTGGAAGAGCAGTAAAATATGGAGTAACCGGGCGGTATATTATTGGCCTGGAAGTTATCACGCCCGAAGGTGATATTATTAATCTTGGCGGAAAAATTGTAAAAAATGTTGTAGGCTATGATCTTCTTAACTTAATGGTTGGTTCAGAAGGAACTCTGGGTATTTTTACAAAAATTATTATCAAACTACTTCCATTGCCAAAAGAAAAAGTTGCTTTGCTTGTTCCATTTAAAGATGTTGAAACTGCAATAAATATGGTTCCGACAATTATCACTAATGGAAAAATAATTCCAACTGCAATTGAGTTTATGGATCAATTATCTTTTCAAACATGCTACAAATATCTGAATGAACATTTTCCGCACTCTGATGCAGGAGCTATGTTATTGCTTGAAGTTGATGGAAACAGTATGGAGCAATTGGAACAGGAATATGAAACTATTGGAGACTTATGTCTGGAAAACGGTGCTCTTGAAGTATATGTGGCTGATAATCATACAACTCAGGAAAGAGTATGGCGTGTAAGACGAAATATTGCTGAAGCATTCATGGTTTATTCCCCTGTTCAAAGTCTAGAGGATATTGTCGTGCCTGTTGCAGAAATCCCAAATGTTCTTCCGGAAATTGATAAGATTGCTAAAAAACATGATGTTTTGATTCCATGTTATGGTCATGCAGGTGATGGTAATTTGCATGCAACTGTTGTAAAAAAACCGGAAATGAGTATGAATGACTGGTATAGAATATTAGACAATATTTTAATGGAAATGTATGTGGTTACAACAAGTTTTGGTGGTACTATCAGTGGTGAACACGGTATTGGTCATAAGCGAAAAAAACAAATGAAAGAATTAATGGAACCGGCTACTTTTGAATTAATGAAAAGGATTAAAAAATCTTTTGATCCAAATAATATCATGAATCCCGGTAAAATTCTTGATTAATTAGCCCTTCTTATAGAATAGATAAAAAAGTCATCCTTATTTGAGGGTGGCTTTTTGCGTTACTAATACTAATGCTATTTTATTTCACCAAACTGAAATTTGACTATTTTGTTCTCGAAATCGTTAATTGTCCAAAAATTTGAATCTAACCATTTCAGTCCCCACATATGATATACAGGAATTCTATACTCAGGTTGAATAATTTTGCTCTCTTCCAAATCATATTTAGCCATTCTATTATCAAAATGATCTACAGTATCTTTTGACATGGCAACCCAAATATTTTCTCCATCTGAAGTAAAATAAATAGAGTGGCAACTAAATAAATCTAAGTGATAAAATTTTGGAAATTCTCTAATCACCTCTCTGGTAAAAGGATCAATCTGCACAATCTGCCCGCTGTCACTTTTTCTTCTATATAAAAACAAACTATTATCATGGGCAAAAATATCCTCAATCCAAATAGAATCATATAGTTTACAAAATTGTTCAGTTTTCACACTATCAATCAAACCTGTATCCTCATTGAGATAAGTAAAATTAATAATATCAGGGTTAAATTATGAATATTAAGAGAGTTTTATAAAAAAATATCAACCTGATGGGGGATTTATTATATCACAAAATGAGCAACCAAGTGTGATAAAAAAAACAATTGTACAATTCACTTTTTACCTTTTGGAAAATTTATTTGATGAAATCGTAAAAAGTATTTTTCAATGCAGAGACTATAGTTTTAAAATACAATAAATTATCTCTGCGTCCTTTGCGTCCTCTGCGTTAAAATTTTTACTTTTTATGAAGTTGTCTTATTTAATTAAATACAGACTGAAATCTTTGACGTTTTTTAATATTATTGCGTTCCAGATTTTTATTAATAAAATGGGATACTCTTTTTATTCTGTCCTTGATGTAATATGTTTCCCAGTTTGATTCAAAATTTTCATAATCCATTGTTGTAGATTGCTTAATTCTACTTAATAATTTAACAAGTGCATAAGGATCATAACCTGCTCTACAGGCAAAAATTGCACCCATTTTATCTGCTTCATATTCGTAGCCTAATTGACGTGGTGCAGTAGCATTTTCATATATTTGTAATGAAATAGTTTCCAATTCATTTGCTACAGGATCTTCTTCATTTATTTCGTTATCCATATCGCTAAAAGCATCATCAGCCTTAATCATTGTGCTTCGTTTTTGTAATTCTTCATAACCATGCTGACATATTACATGTGATATTTCATGTCCAAGTAAACACGCTAATTCTGCCTCATCAGCGGTAATATCAAGCAGTCCTTTTGTAACAAAAATCATCCCATTTGGAGTTGCATAAGCTGCTGGTCTGTCATCATTTACAATAAAAAATTTCATAGGATAATAATGTAAATCTGTCTGCTCAAGAATCAACGTACCTATTGTATTTAAATAGGTTAATTGTTTTTTATCAGTAGAAAGTCCCTGTGAAGCAATTTGTGCTGCTACTGCTAAACCAATATTTTCCAGAAAATTAGAAATGTGAAAATTCTTTGTATGTTTGAGTAGTTTTTTATATCGTTTTCGATTGGCTTTTGATGATTTATACATATCATCCCGTAATCTCTCATATTCTCCGGCATCTACATAGGTTTTACTTAATACATCCATATATTTACTATAGGATGCATTTGATGCAATATATTTTTGAGCGAAGCCTTTGATTGCTCCACCAGCTGACACGCTGGATATTTGTTCCTTTTCGCCAAAATCAAAATCCGTTGGTATTGAACTTTCCTTTATCGGTTTTACAGATAGAGCATTATCAGATACCCATCCTGTCTCTGAGCCTTGTTGGATATTTACCCATCGATTTTTTGAAGAAAGCACTTCCACATTTTGTCCTTTTGAAAGAACAGAAATTATAGGGTAATATGATCCCGGACCTTTACGAAAATGAATATTATTCCTGATTACTGTCTTTATTTCACCGGCGAAAAGTACACCAATCATTAATAAGCAAATAAGTATTGTTATATTTGATCTCTTCATTTTTCCCTCTCTCTTTTTAACCACTAATAGACGCTAATACGTCAGTTGACGGACATGTTTCCGCTAATATTGTTGTATAATTTAATCCATGTTCTCATGTTAATCTGTGTATGTATATTTTTTCTATTCTTTCATTTATCTTTTGACAATACAATTAAAACCTTTTAACACTGAGTTATAAAGTATTTTGCAACAGAATCATTTGGAAACTCTTTTAACAAGTTATTAAATTTTTCTTTTGCATCAAGTAAGTTTTTTTCATGATAACTTGCAATAGCATCATTGTGTAATTTTAGTAATTTTTCAGTTTCTTTATTCATTTTATCTTTTTTACATAATATTGTGAAAATTTGCAGAGGTTCTGTTGTGCCTCTAATATTATAGTAATCTAAGTTCCTACATACAAAAATACTGTTAGCTAACTCACAAGTTGAAAATGAAATAAGGTTTGTTGTTCCGAATACTTTGTTTAATGCTTCCAGTCGGGCTGATATATTCACAGTATTTCCAATTGCTGTATAATCAACACGTCTGGATGATCCTATATTTCCTGCAACCAAAGGACCGGTATTAACACCGATTCTGGTCTCTAAATTTTTTGTCTCATCATTCCCATTTTGATCTGTTAAAAATGTTAAATTCGCAAAATCCAGTGCTGCCTGACTTGCTTCTATTGCATGGTCAGAATTATTTGAAGTAATACCAAATAATGCCATCATTCCATCACCGGTATATTTATCAAGCATACCATTATTTTTAAAAATGATTTTTTCACCTTTTTCAAAATAATTATTTAGCATTTCAACGGTTTTTTGTGGAGACAGTTTCTCGGAAAATGAAGTAAATCCCTGGAGGTCAGAAAAAAGCACCGTGGCGTTTATTTCTTTCCCGGCTGTATTCATATCTTCTGTTGAATCTATCATTTTTTTAACCAATTTGGGGTCGAGATATCTGTTAAATGTTTTTTTTATTAACCTGCTTTTTTTACCAGCCAGGAAATACTCAGATGCAACAGAACCAATTAAAGTAAGAATCATACTTATTTCAAAACTTACAATTGGTAAGAATTTATCATGATATTTAAATAAGAATATAGAAAGTAAAACAGGTATAGTGAATAAAATTACAGAATAAATTAATGGTTTTACTACTTTATCCGATTGCCATATTTTTGATTGTATGAATAAAAAAATAAAAACGATTAAAATCCAACTGAATTTAGAAAAATCAGTAATAAAATCCTGTGACAATAAATTTTTGTAAATTGTTGCATATATTTCAACTCCCGGATAAGGATGTATTGAACTTACCGGTGTAGGTTTTAAATCAAGTAATCCGGCCGCTGTTGCACCGATAAATATAGCTTTGCTTTTTAAGTTTTCTGGTTTAATAAAAGGGATTTCTTTCATTTTCCATTGCATTGCCGATTTAAATAAATTTGCAAATGAATAATATTGGAACGAATTATTTACTCCTCCTTTACCATACCAATTAATGATATATTTGCCAGATTTTGTTAGAGGAATTGATAAATTATCCAGATTTAATGTGTTTTTTAATTGATCATAATTAACTGATTTTATTTTTTTCCCAATAACATAAGAAGCAAGTCCAAGATGAGGAATTAGTTCATCTTGAATTTTAAAAAACAAAGGAACTTTTCTGATTATTCCATCTTCATCGGTAGAGAAATTTACAGCACCAAGTGATGCTGCTGATTTTTGGAATTGACTGATTGGTAATGATGCTTTTGGAAAGTTAGCACAAATTTTATCAGGAATTGTAATATTAGAGTAAGCCTTTGATTTTATAAGTGGATTCATTCTTGATAGAGTGGAATCTTCCAACTGAGCAGCTAACACAATATTATCTGAAATGTCTATTGCAGAAGTAAATGCAGAATCCGCATAAAATGCATCTGAATTTAATCGTTCTATATCAGGTGAAGTAAAAAGAATATCATAAGCAGTGACCTCAACATCACAATAGTCAAGATATTCTGTAATGATACCATATATATCACGTGGCCATGGCCATAAGATTTGCAAATCTTTTTGAAAGTAGTCAAGACTGTTTTGATCAATACATATTATAATAGGATTGGTGACCTTCTCATATTTTTTAATATGTTTAAACAGTAAATCATAATTAATATTTTCCATATTGGGAAAACTTAGATTCAGTAATAAACAAAATAGT
>JAOZSG010000366.1 GCA_029939785.1 Fidelibacterota bacterium
GTCCCATTTCTTTATGTCTGAATATATTCTCCAGAACTACAACCGAGTTCGTCACAAGAATACCTACAGCAATAGATAATCCCATCAATGTCATAATATTCATAGTAAATCCACTAATCTTCATTAATAGAAAAGTTGATATAATTGCGAATGGCATTGATAAAGCAACAATCAATGTTGAACGAAAATCATGAAGAAAGAACAGCAAAACAACACCAGTAAGAATCACTCCAAGAATAATATTCGTAAGTGTATCTTCTACTGATGATTCAATAAATAGGGATTTATCAGAAATAACAGATAAACTTGCTCCGGGAGGTAATTCCTCTTGAAGTTCTTTTACAACCTTCTTAATACCTTTTGCCAACTCAACAGTATTTCCATCTGAACTCTCAGTAATATTAAAAATGATTATATTGTCATTTCTGTTTTTGGTGAGATTATTGAAATAAACTGTACGCTCACGAACTTCTGCTCCGGTATCACTTACTTTTGCTAATTGATCAAGTTTTTTCAAACCAAATACAGTAGGAATATCAATATTTTCAAATTGTTCAACACTTTCCAATTCACCTTCAAAACGAACTGAAAATTCCTGATCATCTTTACTAAAATGACCAGCCGGCATATCCATATTCTCTGCACCAATTATCTGGGCTAATTGTGGAATTGAAAGTATATTCTGACGAACTACTCTGTTATCAAGTTTAATCTGAATTTCCCTCTCTTCCCCACCTATTAAAGTAACTTTTCCTGCACCTTCAATCTGTGCAAATCTATCTTTGATATTTTTATCTGCATAGCTGAATAGTTCACGTGCAGTCATACTTCCGGTAAAAACTACATCCACAACAGACTCACCACCTATATCAAATTTTTCTACTACAGGATCAAATGCATCTGTTGGTAGTTCATTTACAATACTACTTATTTTATCTTTAACTTCCTGGTTTGCAATATCTACATCTTTCCCCATTTCAAATTCAAGAACCACAAAAGATACACTCTCCATGGAATAAGATGAAATAGTTTTTATTTTTCCTATTGTAGATACTGCATCTTCAATTCTTTCACTTATCTGGGTTTCAATTTCCTTTGGACCTGCTCCCGGATATACAGTTTGAACTGTAATAAAAGGAATATCAATGTTAGGCATCAAATTTAATGACAATCCAAAATATGCCAATAATCCAAAGATTATAAATACAATCAGAAACATACTGGTCATAATCGGTCGTTTAATCGATATTTTTGATAAAAACATTTATTTATCCTTTTGTTATAATTCTAATTTTTGTTCCGTCTTTTACTAACATCTGGCCTTCTGAAATCAATTTATCATTTAGATTTAATCCACCCACAACTTCGAATTTTAATCCACTTCGACTTCCTGTATTTATGAAGCGTTTTACAGCTTTTCCGTCTTTTGCCAGATAAACAAAATCTTTTCCATCTTCAGTAAACATATCTTTTTTACTAATTACTATTGTACTATTTTTCTGTTCTGTAATCAGTTTAATTTCAGCTGTGATTCCTGTTTTAATTGCATTTTCGGGATTATCAAATTCCAACATTACACCAAAAGCCTGTTTCATTATATTCATCGCCATATCAACCTGAACAACTTTACCGGTTATTTTATGAGAATTCCATTTTGCAATTGCCTTTTGTCCAATTTTTATATCATTATAATCCTCATCTGTAATCCAAATACTGGTCTTCAATTTTTCAGTATTTGCAATGGTAAAAAGTTCTGCTTCTCGATGTACTGTTTCTGTTTCACGAACATTTATTTTTGTCACATAACCTGTTAAAGGTGCTTTAACTTTGATCATTTTTTTTACAGTTTCCCAATTAGTTTTTGAAACATCATACTGTGCTTTGACATTATCATAATCCTGCTGCGAAATTGCTCCACCTGTTAGAAGTGTTTTCATTCGTTTGTAGGTTTTTTCTATTGTTTCCAATGCAATTTTTGCCTGATGATATTGAGCACCCGGAACATCTGTAGGAAATGTTAATAATACCTGATCTTTTTTTACATAATCTCCAACTTTCACATTAATTTTTTCTATCTTATCACCAAAAGATGCGTATGCAGATGATTCCCTGATTCCTGTTAATATGCCATAATAAAATTGTGATTTTGTAAATTCAGTCAATTCCACTGAAGTAGTTTTTACAGGTACACCTTCCTCAGCATATATTTGTTCCATACTTTTACTTTTAATATTTTCTTTGCTACAACCGGCGAGCACTATAATAAAAACCAAACCAGTTAACATTACTAATAATCTCTTCATTTTTGTTCTCCTCTTCTATTTTTTTACCACGAATAGACGCTAATCCGTCAGTTGACGGACATGTTTCCGTTAATATTGTTGCATAATATAATCTGTGTTTTATGTTAATCTATGCACACATTTTTTTTATAACTCTTGGCATTATCTATATTATAATTCAAAATTTTTCCCTTTCAACCTTTCAACTTTTAAACCTTTCAACTTTTAAACCTTTCAACCTTTAAACCTTTCAACTTTTAAACCTTTCAACCAACCAACAACTGCTCATCCAAAAACATATCAATATATTTAGAACCTTTTTCACTTAATATAAATGGTCTGTCAAAAAATGTCCATAAACGTAATATTCCACCTACATAAGCAAATAAAAACCATGCAAATTCTTCAGGATTTATATCTTTTTTTACATCTCCATTATTTATTCCTTCCTGAATTAATTTACTGATTAACTGCAGGTTATTTTGAAAAAAACTTTGCACTTTCTTACAATCGGTATCATAAAGATTGGTAATTTCCAACTTTAGAAGATGTAACTTTTCAAATTCACCTAATCCTTCATCAGTTTCAAGAAGTTCAAAATAACCTTTTAATAGTTTTTTTAATTTTGATATGGGTGCAAGATTTTTTCCATATATCTGTTCCAAATGATTGGTTATTTTGGTTCTATATTTCTCTGCTAATTCATGAAACAAATCAATTTTATTATTGAAATGATGATATATTGCTCCTCTTGTAATTCCTGCTTCCTTTGCAACATCAGTTAGTTTCGTAGCAGCAAACCCCTGTTTTCCAAAAACCTTAAGAGCATGCTGCAAGATACACTCCCTTGTTTTCATTGCTTCTTTTGCTGTTTTTCTCATTTTACTCCGATATTATACATACATACATGAACGTATGTATAGTACTGCTAAAATATTTATTATGCAAATTTTATTTGAAAAAATATT
>JAOZSG010000065.1 GCA_029939785.1 Fidelibacterota bacterium
AATTAAGAGCATCCTCCTCCATTCCCAAAATGTAATAAATATTTCCTAAATTCATTTCTGATTGAGCATTAATACCAGTTAAATTATTAGACAAAGCAATTTTATTTGCTTCTTCAAAAAAAACTTTACCTTCCTGATATAACCCTTGCTCCACCATTAGAGCACCAATATCATTTTTTAATTTAGTAATACCCTGTACATTATCAGTTCTATGGAATACTTTTATACTTTTAAAATAGTAAGACTGAGCAGTTTGAAAATTATTTTTATATAAATGTATTATCCCAAGTTTCTGCAATACGTAACCATATAATTCTTCATCTAAGTGAATTCGATAATCATTAATTAAAGACTTGTATAAGTCTTCAGAATATTCCAATTCTCCAGAATCAAGAATAGTACTGGCGATATCAAATACAAAATGTACATATTTTTCGTTTGATAGATTTTTTTTAGCAAAATATGTAATTGTATCTAAGTCGCTTTTTCGGGTAACTTTCTGTATATTATCATCATTTTGTTTCTTTGTGTTCCAGAGGTTATTGAGAAAACGTTCCCGTTCATCATGAATCAATGAGATTTGTTCAACAAATGGAACACCGCAATATTGCTCTGAAATATTTAAGGTTTTTTCAAAAAAAACAAAATTTTTCAAAATTTTCTCCTTTGTAATCAGCAATATATAACTTAAAAGAAATAACCTTCCTAATCAATTATTTAGAGTATAAAAGATAAAATCTTTACTTGATTACTTATCATTTTAAATAATTAAAACAATGATGTATCTATTCAAACTACTGTGAATATGAAATTTATAACTAATTTATAGTTGTTATTATAAAAATTAGGTAATAAAAAATATTTCTTGTTTAAAACTAAAAAATATGTGATTTTCCATATAGTCAATATGAATTGTTACAGGAAAATAATGAAAGGATTATTTGTGAAAAAAATGAAAAAAATATTTCCTGTTGTGGGAATATTCACCGGTCTCATAGTACTATTTTTAATTTTTACACCAACTGGAAAAAAAGTATGCATTGCAGGGAATAATTTATATTTAAAATTAAATGTATTAAATGAAATAATTAGTCTTGTAAATGAGAATTATGTTGAAGTTCCTGATTGGGAAAAAGTTTTAGATGGTGCATATACAGGACTTTTAGAGGAGTTAGATCCTCATTCTGTTTACATTAAGAAAAAAGACTTAAACGATATTCAGGAATCATTTAACGGAAAATTTGAAGGTATTGGGATCGAATTTGATATTCTGAATGGATACATTACTGTAATTTCGCCAATAGCAAACTCGCCATCAGATAGAGCCGGTCTTTTAACAGGAGATAAAATTGTTAAAATCGATGGACAGGATGCATATAAAATAAAACGAGAAGATGTACCCAAAAAATTACGAGGTCCGAAAGGATCAAGAGTAACTGTAACAATCAGAAGACATAAAAAAGAAGATTATGATGTCGTGCTTGTTAGGGATGAAATTCCATTATATAGTGTATCAGCTGCCTGTATGCTGGATGATGAAACCGGTTATATTTATTTAAACCGTTTTTCAGGAACTACAATTGATGAAGTAGAAAAAGCAATTCTGAATCTTAATAGTCAAGGAATGAAACAGTTGGTTTTTGATTTAAGAAATAATGGAGGAGGTTATTTACAACAAGCTCAAAAAATAACTGATATTTTTATAGCAAACAAACAGTTAATAGTTTCTACAAAAGGAAGAATATCAAACGCCAATGAAGAATTATATTCAGGTAAAAATAATAAATTTAGTCAGTTTCCATTAATTATTTTAATTAATCGTGGTTCTGCAAGTGCCAGTGAAATAGTATCCGGAGCCGTACAGGATTTAGATCGAGGAATTATCGTAGGAGAAACAAGTTTTGGTAAGGGGTTGGTACAGCGTCAATATCAGTTACGAGATGGGTCTGCTGTCAGAGTAACTGTTGCACGATATTATACACCATCAGGCAGATTAATTCAGAGACCTTTTGAAAACGGAGATGACCTATCATATTATAGAGATATTTATACAGTAGAAAATCGTGATTCATTAATTGCCATTAATGATTCATTAAAACAAAGACCAGAATTTAAAACAAAAAAAGGTCGAACAGTTTTAGGTGGAGGGGGTATAACACCCGATCATTATGTGGGATTTAAACTTGATATAACTTCTTCAACAAGAAAAATACTGCGAGATCCGTCTAGAATAATTTTTGAGTATTCTTCTATATTTACAAGAGAAAACAAAAAATGGTTAAACAAAAAAGATTCATTTATGAAAAATTTTCTGGTTACAGACAAAGAATTTGAAAAATTTCTAAAAATAGTTAAGAACAAAAAGATTGAGATTAATGAAGAGCAAATATATAAAGATAAAAATTATTTAAAATTACGTATAAAAGCGGAAATGGCCAAAGAATATTGGGATTGGAATGCTTATTATCAGGTGATAACACAGATAGATAATCAAATTATTGAAGCAAGAAAATATTTTGCTGAAGCAAGAGAAATGATAGAGTAATATAATTATTAACAGAAAAAATGAATTTATAGTTGACTTTCTGTATATATTAGGTTAATATTATCAGAATTTCAAATAATACAAATGTTAATGATAATTTAAAAATGGAGGATGTTTACTAATGGTTGAACTTTTTAATGATGGTGGTCCTTTTATGTGGCCAATTTTAGGTCTTTTTATTTTTGGTCTATTAATTGTACTTGAAAGAGTATATACTTTAGCAAAATCAACAGTAGCAACTAAACGTTTTATACCTAAAATGAATGCTGCTCTAAAAGATGAAGGTGTTAATGCTGCAATAGAAATTTGCGAAAACACACCCGGTCCGGTTTCTGAAATTTTTCATGCCGGTCTTTCCAGAGTTAAATATGGTGTTGCAGCTGTTGAAAAAGCAATTGAAAATGCCGGAACTATAGAAATGGCTTTTCTCGAAAGAGGAATGATCTGGTTATCTACTGTTATTGTTATTGCTCCTATGCTAGGTTTTGCCGGAACTGTATCTGGTATGGTTGGTGCATTTAAAGATATTGAAGCTGCAAATAATATTTCTCCAGCGATTGTAGCCGGTGGTATTTCGGAAGCACTTCTTACTACTCTTTTTGGTCTTATTGTCGGTATGGTAATACAGTTTTTTTATAATGTATTTACATCACGTGTTGACGCAATTGTAATTGATATGGAAGAAAATTCTATTAATCTTATTGATACTATTGCATTAATGGAAGAAAACAAATAATTGAATTGAGACTATAATATGGCATTACTAAAAAAAGAAAAAAATTATGATGCAGAAGTGCCTGGTGGTTCATTAGCAGATATTGCTTTTCTTATTCTCATTTTCTTTATGGTGGCAACAACTATTGATATGGATAAAGGTATTGGTATTGTTTTGCCTCCGAAAGGTGAAGAGCAGGAAATTAACAAAAATAATATTACTAATGTTATCATAGATCCTAAAGGCATCGTATTTCTTGATGAAAAAGAATACAAGATTTCTGAAGTCAAAAGTGCTGTTGAAAAGATGTTGATGACAAAACCAAAGATGATTTTTTCTGTAAAAACACTTGAAAGAACAAAATATAATGATTATGTAAAAGTTCTTGATCAAATGATGATGGCAAATGCATCTAAAAATATTTCAATTGCTCAATGATATTCAGAACATGAGGTTAATAGATGAAATGGAATAAAAAAAAGAAAAGTGATCCAACTGTTCCTACAACAGCGATGCCAGATATTGTGTTTATGTTGATTTTTTTCTTCATGGTGTCATCAGTTCTAAGAACTGCTGATGGTTTACAGGTTTCACTACCTGAAGCGAGGAAAATACAAAAACTTGAATCGAGGGTACATGTTGCATATATTTGGATTGCAAAATCAGGAATGGTTTCAATTGATGGAAGATTGGTACAAATCCCAAGTATAAGAAATATTATGTATCAAAAAGTTGTAGCAGATCCACAATTAATTGTATCTATTAGAGCAGATCAAAAAGTTAATATGGAAATTTTGAACAAAATCCATAAAGAATTGAGAGAATCAACTGCTGTGAAAGTTAATTATTCTACAAAATCAGCTGCATAGGAACTATAATATGATTTTAAGAAAAAACCCAAAAGTAAGTTTAAAAGTTAAGTATCCTTTTGTACTTAAATCCAGTTTGGTAATTACTCTGTTATTTTTGATTAGCATGATGGCATTGTTTCCAAAATTTGAACAAAAAAAATTAGGTAAAAAAGAAGTTAAAATTTTTATTGAACAGGAAACAAGTGTCGTAACACAACAACAAATTGAACAGATAAAAGCTCCTTCTAAACCCACAATACCAGTAGAATCTGAAGATGATGATCTTTCAGAAGATATTGATTTTGAGCTTCAGTCTTTTGATGACTATGAAGCTGACTGGGATGCTGCTCCTCCTCCTCCAGAGGAAGATGAGGATAGTGGTGGACCAAAAGTGAAATTTATACCTTATGATGATCCTCCGGAACCTATTGGTGGATTTGCTGCAATTCAACGTAATGTAATTTACCCAGAAATTGCACAGGAAGCCGGCATAACAGGAACTGTTGTTATTCAAGCCTTTGTTGACGAAAAAGGAAAAGTTGGTGCCTGTAATGTATTAAAAGGTATTCCAAATACCGGGTTAAATGAAGCAGCGATTACTGCTATTAAGAAAACTCGGTTTAAACCGGCTAAACAGCGTGATAGAAGTGTAGGTGTATGGATTTCTATACCTGTGGTATTTAAATTAAAAAGTTAAATTTATTTAAATAATTTGATGAAAATATAAAAGAGGATTTCTATAATGAAATCCTCTTTTATTTTATATGTATTAAAAAAAGGTATCAATTATCTTTAGCTCCCTTATAAATCCAAGTATCAATTATCAATATATTATCATCGCTTAATCTAAGTCTGTTAATCGGCATTGCAGCACCTATACTTGGATTTGGCAAGGCAATTTTTTCGATTAATAAACTCTGATTTGGAAAGCCTGCAATAATTATTGGTGCATTATTTGACGAATCATTTGTTGTTGATGAAAATTGTGTGAGATTTAGATTAGCACTACCACCTTTACTATGACAATCAATACAGTTTGAATTGAATATTGGTTGTACATCATAAATATAACTTATTCCTTCACCAGGGTCTGGATTACATGATAGTATCGAAAATAATGACATAGCATAAATAAACGATAATGATTTTTTCATAATTAATAATCTTTCTATAAAATTTTAGTTATTGATATTGATGAAATATTTCCTGCATCACCTAATGATGAAAATCCAAAATCAAATTGATATTTTTTGACCATTATACCAAATCCACATGAACTACCGGCAAGAAAATTTTTAACATCATATTCATTCTGTAAATTAAAACGTTTTGATGATGAGCCAACTCTTATAATTAAATATTTTGTTATATCAATTTCTATCCCCAAATTGACAATAGGTTTTTTGTTCTCTTGTTTTCGAAAGTCAGTAGCAATTGTAACAGGTAAATAAGCTAAATGTTTTGAAATTCCAAAAATATATTGGGAAGGAATTTTTTCTTTATGATTTGAATAGTTAGATAGAGTATATCCAAAACTTTTATATGTAAATCCAATAGATAATGTGTTATTCGGATTATGATACAAGATACCAACACTTCCAGTTATTGCATTTGAGGATAGGGAACTTAAATTTGAAGAAAGATAAGTTCCACTAAAACCAAAATAAATATTGGTAACTATTTTACTACCATAATATAACGAGAGGCTTTTATCATTTGCATGGAAACTTCCTGTTTCAATTCCATTCATATCTCTTTCAATAAATTTTCCATAATTCAAATATGATAAAGATAAACCCCAGGAATGACTTGCCTTGTTGAATAGGATTTGTGTATTAAGTGAATTGATATCAAGAACAAAAGAAGTAAGATTTGTATGAATACTTGAAGGACTTAAATTAATTAAAGAAGGATTTAAAAAAACACCCGTTCCATTTTTATAAATTGTTGAAGTAGCTGAGCCCATACTCCAGCCAGCTGCATTTGTTGGATGAGTCGTGCCTTGAAAATATGCCTGTGCGTGCAACAATTGGTTTAATATAATGACAAGTATAAATATCTTAAGTTTATTTAGTATCATTCTACCTCTATTAATTCATTCCAATTTTTAATAATAATTTTTTCTAATTTTATTTTGATCAAAGCTAATATAAGTAGGAATGGAAAGAATAGCCATATAATATATTGATTATCGAGAAGGAATTTAACAACATTTTTCTGTAATATATATTTCCCAAAAGTATTGTAATTGACTTAGTTCTATATTTGTTATCAGTTTCAAAAGCTTCTAAAAAAGTTTTTGTTATACGTTTAATGAATAATAATGTTTCCTTAATACTATTCTAATTGTAATTGATCCCTTTTGATAGATCAGAAGTCCTAAATTTTTACAATTTTGTCAAAGATTCTCAATAATTTTTGCACCCATTTCAATAGTAGAAATAGGTTTACTATTTTTTTGACAAATATCACTGGTTCTGAAACCATCACTAAGTGTTTTTTCAACAGCTTTTTCAATCTTTTCTGCTGCTTCTGTCAGATTAAATGAATATTTAAGCATCATCGCAGCACTGAGAATCTGGGCTATTGGATTTGCTATATTTTGTCCTGCAATATCTGGAGCAGAACCACCACCCGGCTCATACATGCCGAAACTGCCTTCAGCCAGACTTGCACTTGGTAACATCCCCAAAGAACCTGTCAATGCTCCTGCTTCATCTGAAAGAATATCTCCAAACATATTTCCACATAACATTACATCAAATTGCTGTGGATTACTTGTCAATTGCATAGCAGCATTATCAACATACATTGGGATATATTTCACATCAGGATAATTTTTTGCTACTTCTTCTACAACTTCACGCCAGAATACCATTGTAGTTAAAACATTGGCTTTATCAATTGAATGAACTTTTTTATTTCTCTTACGTGCAGCTTCAAAAGCAACTTCTGCTATACGTTTTACTTCCATACGTGAATATTTCATTGTATCAAAAGCATATTCTTCATCACCTGAACCTTCGCGACCTTTTGGCTGACCAAAATAAATTCCACCTGTTAGTTCACGTACAACCAACAAATCAAAACCTTTATCAGAGATATCTTTACGTAGTGATGAAGCAAAAGCTAATGATGGGTAGAGTTTCGCAGGTCGTAAGTTTGCATAAAGATTAAATGCTTTTCTTAAACCAAGTAGTGAATTAACCTCAACACCTTTCCATTTTTCAATATGCTGTTCTGCAACAGGTCCGCCAACAGAACCAAATAATATAGCATCTGCTTCCTGACAAGTTTTTAAAGTGCTCTTGGGTAAATGACATTGATAATCAGCCCAAGCTGCACCACCAACTAAAGCATGATTATATTCAAATTCAATATTATATTGTTCCTGAATTTTATTGAGAACTTTGAGTGCCTGTTCCATCACTTCTGTTCCAATTCCATCTCCTGGTAAAACTGCTATTTTCTTTTTCATTGTATCCTCTTTGTTTGCTCACGGATTAAAATGATATATATGGATAATATTAATCCAAATTTATTTATTTTTGATTATGTAATTTAATAATCCACCTGCATCAAGCATTTTTTTTGCAAAATCAGGTAATGGAATAAATTCATATTCTTCATTTTTTGTGTGGTTCTTTAACAGACCATTTTTCAAATCAATTTCAACTTCATCTTTTGTAGAAATTTTATCTGCAACACCTTTGCTTTCAATTGCTAAAAAGCCATTGTTCAAACAATTACGATAAAATATTCGTGCGAAACTATCAGCAATAACTGCTCTGATTCCTGCTCCACGTAATGACCAAACTGCGTGCTCTCTGGAACTTCCACATCCAAAATCTTCACCGGCAACAATAAAATCACCCTCAGAAACATTATTTAAAAAATCTTTATCAATATCTTCCATTGCATGCAAGGCAAGGTCTTTTTCCTGATCCATATTTAAATAGCGTGCAGGAATAATTTCATCTGTATTTATATGGTCTCGTTTATATGTATGTGCTTTTCCTATCATTTTTTTCTCCAACTTAAGTCACTAATAAATATTTTCTCGGATCTGTAATTTTACCTTCAATCGCTGATGCTGCCACTGTTGCGGGACTACCAAGATACACTTCAGATTTTGGGCTGCCCATTCTGCCTATGAAATTTCTGTTTGTTGAAGATATACATTTTTCTCCGGCTGCCAAAATTCCCATGTGACCACCAAGACATGCACCACAAGTTGGTGTCGAAACAGTAGCACCGGCATCCATAAAAATATCCAACAGACCTTCTTTATTTGCCTGTTTCCATATCTCAGTTGTAGCCGGAACGACAATCATACGTGTTTCAGAAGCAATTTTTTTGCCCTTTAAAATTTGTGCTGCTACACGTAAATCTTCAATTCGTCCGTTTGTACAACTTCCCAAATATGCTTGATCAACTGTTATATTTTCTGTAATTTTACTTACTTTTTTGCCATTGCTGGGTAAACTAGGAAAAGCAACAATAGGTTCAAGTTTTGATACATCGATATCATAAACTTTTTCATATTTTGCATCTTCATCGCTGGAAAACAATTCAAACTCATCATTAGTCCTGCTTTTTACATAGTCTATGGTTTTTTGATCAGGATTTATCAGTCCTGCTTTTCCACCTGCTTCGATAGCCATATTACAAATTGTCATTCTACTTTCTATTGTAAGTTCATCTATAACACTTCCTTTAAACTCCATAGATTTGTAAAGTGCACCATCAACTCCAATTCTATTAATTATATATAGAATTATATCCTTAGAATATACTCCAAAAGGTAGTTTTCCGGTAAGATTAAAAAGGATTGTTTCCGGTACTTTGAACCATAATTCTCCCGTAGCAATTGCAGCTGCGAGATCAGTGCTTCCCACTCCTGTTGAAAAGGCTCCCAATGCTCCGTGAGTACTGGTGTGACTATCACCACAAATAATTGTTTTACCGGGGGTAACATGACCTTGCTCAGGTAATAATGCATGGCATACACCATGTCTTCCAAGATCATAAAAATTTTCTATATTATGTTTTTTTACCCATCTTCTGATTTTTGCCACCATTTCAGCAGATTTTATATCTTTATTTGGTATAAAATGATCCGGCATTACAACAATTTTTTTGGGATCACATACTTTGTCTATTGACCTTTCTTCCAGCATATCTATTGCCGGTGTTGTGGTAACGTCATGACACATTATCACATCTATTTCTGCATTTACTAAATCTCCGGGAACAACTTTTTTTCTCCCTGAATGTTTTGCTAATATTTTTTCTGTTATTGTGCTTCCCACAATCTAGCTCCTTTATTTTAGTTAAATTGGTTGAATTTGTTAAACTCGTATAACCAATTTTCCCTAATTCAACCAGTTCAACAAACTCAACTAACCCATCTGTGGATGTTTTTTAGTTTTAAAATTATATGCTCTATTTATACCTTTTATAATGCTAAGAACACTTGCTTTAATTACATCCTCATTAACAGCTCTTCCGGAAAACAGATTACCTTTACCATCAGATAGTTTGATAGAAACATCGGCTAGTGCATCGGTTCCACCTGTAATAGCCTTTAGGTGATAATCTTCAAGTTTATATGATGAATCAACGATTTTCCAAACAGCATCACTTACAGCATCAATAGGACCGTCACCAATTCCGGCTTCTATTTTCATTTCACCATCAACCATTAACTTTACGGATGCAGTTGGCATAAAATTACTTCCAGTAGTAACAGCAAAATCCACTAATTGGATTCTTTGTTCTTCTTCAGATTCCTCGAGAACAAGGTCACGTATAATAGCAATAACATCATCGCGTTCTACAGATTTTTGTTTATCTGCCAGTTCTTTAACTTTTGCTGTAATCTGGGTAGTCTGTTCTGGCGTACAAGAGTAACCTTCTTCATCCAATAATGCAGCAACTGCATGTTTTCCCGAATGTTTACCGATTACTATATTAGTACCTTTCCAACCAACTGATTCCGGTGTCATTATTTCGTAAGTTTCTTTATTACTCAAGACACCATGCTGGTGAATACCGGCTTCATGGGCAAATGCATTTTCACCAACAATAGCCTTATTTCTCTGAATACTGATTCCAGTCAAATCCGAAACCAATTTGCTTGATTTATAGAGTTCTTTAGTATCAATGCCTATTTCAACATTAAAATAATCATTTCGGGTAACAAGATTCATAACCACTTCTTCAAGAGAGGCATTTCCTGCTCGTTCACCAATGCCATTAATGCAACCTTCTACTTGAAGTGCACCATTTTTTACGGCCGCAAGTGAATTTGCAACAGCATTACCAAGATCATTATGACAATGAACACTGATAATTATATCTTTTGCTTCCGGTACTTGTTCAAAAAGATATTTTATTCGCTCTCCAAATTCTTTGGGCTCAGAATATCCAACAGTATCAGGAATATTGATAACCGTAGCTCCTGCATTTATTGCAGCTTTTACAACATCACACATATAATCAAGACTTGTTCTTGCTGCATCTTCGGGTGAAAATTCCACATCATTACAATAACTTTTTGCTCGTTTTATGGCTTTTATTGCCATTGCAATAACTTCTTCTTTTGATTTATGGAGTTTTGAATCTCTATGAACTTTAGATGTTGCAATAAAGGTATGGATTCTTGGTTTGTTCGAATATTTCACAGCATTCCAGCAACGATCAATATCTTTATAATTAGCACGGGCAAGACCACATATCGACGGACCTTTGATATTTTTTGCGATTAATTTTACTGCTTCAAAATCACCATCTGAAGCAATAGGAAATCCAGCTTCAATAACATCCACACCTAATCGGGCAAGTTGTCTTGCAACGATCAGCTTTTCCTGAATTGTTAATGATGCACCTGGGCTCTGTTCTCCATCACGTAATGTTGTATCAAAAATTGTAATTTTTCTTTTATTCATTTTAATCCTCTGGTATTAATTAATATCAGGTTTTTTGCAAGTAATATGAGATACTTTCTATCAAAGCTTCCCAACTTGCTTCTATAATATTTTCTGATACTCCTACAGTTCCCCAGGTATTTCCATTTGTACTTGAATCAATCAATACTCTTACCTTGGCTTCTGTTGCTTCTTTTGCATCTAAAACACGTACTTTGTAATCTGATAATTTCATTTTTTTTATTTTTGGATAAAACTTTGTCAATGCTTTTCTAAGAGCAATATCCAAGGCATTAACCGGTCCATTTCCTTCTGCTGCTGCATGTTCAAGTTCACCATCAACTTCCAATCTTACAGTAGCTTCAGAGCGAATCTCACCACTTTCATTTTTCTCAATCATGATCCTAAAACCATGTAAATCGAAAAAATCCTGAAATTCCCCTTTTACCCTGCTAATTAATAATTCGAGTGAGCCTTCTGCGGCTTCATATGAATATCCCTGATGTTCCCTGTTTTTTAATTCCTGGACAATTGCATTTAGTTTATCACCATGTTTGTCAATATCTATGTTCATTTCTTCAGCTTTATATTGAATATTACTGCGACCGGAAAGATCAGAAACAAGAACACGCCTGACATTACCTACAGTTTCTGGGAAAATATGTTCATAGCAATTTGATTCTTTCATTACTGCACTAACATGCACTCCACCTTTGTGAGCAAAAGCAGATTTTCCGGTAAAAGGCATATCATCCTGATGAGAAAGATTTGCAATATCACTAACATATCTTGATAAATTTGTAATATGTTTTATGTTGTCATTAGGAATACAATCAAAACCTGCTTTAAGCTGTAGGTTGGGAATGACTTCACATAAATTTGCGTTTCCACATCTTTCTCCGTATCCGTTAATTGTACCCTGTACGTGAGAACATCCGGCCTGAATAGCAGCAATACTATTTGCTACTGCAAGACCGGAATCATTGTGTGCATGGATACCAAGAGGAATGGTTATCATTTCTTTTACTTTGTTAACAATATTGGTTATCTCTGATGGTAGTGATCCACCATTGGTATCACAAAGAGCAATTACATCAGCACCACATTCCTGGGCAGTAAGTAAGGTTTTTATAGCATATTCTGCATTATCTTTATAGCCATCAAAAAAATGTTCAGCATCGTAGATTAACTCTTT
>JAOZSG010000066.1 GCA_029939785.1 Fidelibacterota bacterium
TATGATCTTTTATTCCTTCAGAAAGTTCATATAAATTATAACTTTCAATTACCTTATTAAAATGCGTGTCGATATCAACAGCCAAATCATAATTATGATAATGTGATAAATCCGAACTTGCAATTATCACAAAATCCTCATGCTCTGCAAGAGTGAGTAAAGTTTCAGCAAAACTTTCCAGCATTGATATAGAACAATCTCCTACAACGATTGGTATAATTTTATAATCGTGATCATAGATAGTCTGCAAAAATGGGAGTTGTACCTCGAGTGAATGTTCTTCCAAATGTCCCAAATTTGTTAAATTTACTGCTGGATTTTTTAATAATATTTTTTCGGATTCTTTGCATATAGGTATTTGCCCAAGAGGTGTTTCATAGGAATCTCCCGGAAAAATTGAAAAGCCATGAAAATATTCCCTATGACTTGGAGCAAGAATTATGATTTTTTTTGCCTTGTGATTCTGTAGTAATTTAAAGCCATAAGCTGCAATTGGACCGGAGTATGGATAGCCTGCATGTGGTGATATTATTCCATATAATTTACCGGATATTTCAGGAATTGTTTTTATTTGATTGATATAATTATTGATGTTTGATTTTAATACATCTGGAACTTCCGGATAAAACATTCCGGCTACTACTGGTTTTCTTATTTTTCCCATAATAAACGCCTCATTTTTACTGCAACTTATAGATAAAATCAGAAAATTTCAAGAATACTGTTTTACTACTATTAATTCTATTTTTTTCAGTATAAATTTCAAGTAATTTTTTTAAAGAAATGATTATGAATAACAAAAATAGAACATTCAGTCTGATTGGTGCCAGCAAAACAGGACTTTCAATATCATATAATTTATATAAAAATGATTTTATTCCAGAATTTTTATGGAACCGGACAAAACAGAATTTAAGAAAAGGGATAGAAGTAATTCCATTTCTTAAGTATTCAAATAATTTGAGTAGTTTAAAATTTGATACGGAATGGATTATAATTTCAGTATCTGATGATGCTATTGAAAAAATTGTAAAAAGGATTTGTGAAATTTCTCCAAATCTTTTTGGAAAAAAAATTTTTCATATTTCAGGAACGCTAAATAGTGATATATTAATACCCTTACGAAATTTGGGAGCAAAAACAGGAAGTTTTCACCCTGTTTGTAGTATCCCGGATATTGAATTTGGCATGACTCAAATTCCCAGGACAATATTCACTTGTGAAGGAGATCTCCAGGAAGATTTAATGAAAATCGCCAGTTTAATCGGTTTGGAAGGTATTCCAATAAACAGTCAACAGAAAAAAGCCATACATATTTCAGCAGTATTTTTAAATAACTACCTTAACGGATTAATTGCTTCAATTAAAAATATGAATTCCGAAGTGGGGATTTTACCTGAAAATTCGCGTAAAATTTTGAAGCAAATTACATTACAGACCGTTGAAATTGGTTGGGATAAATCAATAATTGATAGTTTGACAGGTCCAATAAAAAGAGGTGATTTAGGAACTATAAATGATCATTTGGAATTCTTGAAGGATAAAAATAAACTCAAAAATTTATATAAGGATTTTGGAAGATTATTATTGGACTTTGCTGATTTTAATGATACTAATATTAAAATAAAACTGGAAGAAAAATTCCAAAAATAATGATTTCTGGAAAAGGTCGTTACAATTATTAATTTTAATTATTATATTTGACAATAATTTAAAAATGAGGTAGAGATAATGGAAAATAAAGCAAAAAGTATGAGAGAGCATAGTTCAGGAAAAGTAATTGATATTCAACACGCTCAATGTAGTAAAGGATGTAATTTGATTTGTGATGATGTGAAAATTGGTGGTTTGAAATCAATAAAATTGAAAATTAAATTTCTTGATAAAGAAGGATTAATTTATATCGATCCGGAATTTGGTAGTTATAATCATAAAACAGATTTGGAAATTCCTGCTGGTCAGTTAGTTGAATTTTATTGTCCGGAATGTGGAGTTAGTTTGATAGATAAAGAGGAAACATGTAAAACATGTTCATCACCAATGTTTTGTCTGGATATTCCAAATGAAGGTGTTGTAACAGCCTGTACAAAAAAAGACTGTTTTGATCACACATTAAAAATTGAAAGTTTTGATAATATGCAGATCGAAGTGGATGATTTTTTAGTTAGGATGATTTTATAAAAACAATTTAAAAATATGGTTGTGTGAAAAAATTTATATAATAATAGAAATTGATTAGAAATAGTGAAGGATTAATGAGAGTAATATGAAAACGAAAAAGAGAATATTAAGTGGAATGAGACCTACAGGAAAAATGCATCTTGGAAATTATGTTGGAGCATTAGAAAATTGGGTGAAACTTCAGGGACAATATGAAAATTTTCATTTAATTGCAGATTATCATGTTTTAACAACGACAACCGATACTTCAGAAATATTGAATAACACATTAGAGATGGTCTGTGACTGGTTAGCAGTTGGAATAGATCCGGCAATTAGTCCGATTTTTCGTCAAAGTCAGATCAAGGAACATTCTGAACTTTTTTTATTGTTTTCCATGCTTATAACAACAGCCAGACTTGAGAGAAATCCTACATTAAAAGAACAGGTAAAAGATTTAAATATTGATACGATAATTTATGGTCATTTGGGATATCCTGTGTTACAATCAGCTGATATTTTACTATATAAAGGTGAAGTTGTACCTGTTGGTGAAGATCAGGCTCCCCATGTTGAAATTACACGAGAAATAGCTCGTAAATTTAATAATATTTATAGTGAAGTTTTTCCAATTTCTGAAACAAAGTTAACCGATTTTGCACGTTTACCGGGTCTCGATGGTAATAAGATGAGCAAATCTATGAACAATACAATTTTGTTGTCAGACTCTGAAGATGTAATAATGCAGAAAGTAAGAAAAGCTATTACAGATACACAGAAACTTAGAAGAAATGATCCGGGCAGACCTGAAGTATGTCTTGTATTTACTTATCAGGAAAAATTTAATAATGGAAAGACCGATGAAATTATTGAAGGTTGTAAAAGTGGTGCATTAGGATGTGTTGATTGTAAAAAAATGTGTGTTCAGGCAATTAATGAACATATTTCACCCTATACTGAAAAACGAAATTATTATGCAAATAATAAAAATGAAGTTCTGGATATTATAAGAGATGGTGAAAAAAGAGCTCAAAAAGAAGCTGTATCTACAATGAATGAAGTCAGAGAAGCAATGAAATTAGGTTAGTTGAAATTCCAACAAATTAAACAAATTTTCATCAAAACACCAAAATTCATGGATAATTAAAATAAATGAGTTATAATGTAAAACTAGATGTTTTTGAAGGTCCATTAGATCTTTTACTTTTTTTTATCCAACGGGATGAAATCAATATCTATGATATCCCAATTTCATACATAACAAAAGAATTCCTGGAATATATTAATATCATGCAAAGTTTAAAACTCCATCTTGCAGGAGAATTTCTTGCAATGGCAGCAATGTTGATGAGAATAAAAGTAAAAATGCTTCTACCTAAAAGTCTCAAAAATGATGATGAAGATATTGAAGACCCTCGTACTGAATTAGTGGATATGCTCCTTGAATATAATAAATATAAAGAAGGAGCAAAACATCTTAGAGCACTGGAAGAAAAGCAGAAAAAATTTAATAATGTAAATTTTATTGTGAATAATGATGATGTTGATCCAGATATTTTTTTGTCTAATATATCTTTAATGGATATTGGTATGCTTTTTAAAAAGATGCTTGATCACATACCTAAAGATAAAATTTATGAAGTTAAAAAGATAAAAATAAATATTAACAAACAAATTCAATTTATTAATTCATTTTTTATAAATAGAAAAAAAATAAAATTTAAAGAAATAATTAAAAATATTGAATCCAGGATAGAAATTATTGTTACATTTCTTGCTATTTTGGAATTAATAAAAATTAAGACTTATAGTGTTTCTCAAAACTCAATTTATGGTGATATGTGGCTGACACAACTCAACAATCAGGAATAGAAAAAACAGAAACTCACAGTATAATTGAAGCATTGCTGTATAGTGCTGAGGAGCCTCTTACTGAATCCCATGTGGAATTATGTTTGGAAAAACAAGTGGATTTGGATAAATATATTCGAGAATTAAATCAATTATATAATGAATATAAAATACCACTTGTAATTCAATATATTGCAAAAGGATATAAGATTTTAGTTAGTGATAAATATAATGAGGTTATATCAAGACTTTATCAGAGAAAAGGTAATGTCAAACTTTCATCTTCAGCATTGGAAACTCTGGCAATAATTGCGTATAAGCAACCTGTTACAAGAATAGATATTGATGCAATAAGAGGAGTAAGTTCATACCTGAAAACATTGCTGGAAAAAAAACTGATAGAGATAAAAGGACGTTTGGATATTCCTGGCAGACCTTTATTATATGGGACAACAAATTATTTTCTCGAATATTTTGGTTTGTCAAATTTGAGTAATTTGCCAAGAATTAAAGAAATTGAAAACATCGTAAAAGAAAAAATAGAAGAAGAGCCAGATGGAACAAAGACTTAATAAATTTCTTTCTGCCTGTGGAGTCGGTTCACGCAGAAAATGTGAAGCCTTTATAATTGAAGGTAGAATAACTGTAAATAATGTAATAGTTAAAGAGTTAGCTACAAAAATTACTGATAATGATATTGTAAAATTTGATGACAAAGTAATAATGCATGAAAAAAAAACCTATGTATTGCTGAATAAACCGGAGGGAGTAGTAACAACATT
Source organism: Fidelibacterota bacterium (assembly GCA_029939785.1). Taxonomy (GTDB): domain Bacteria; phylum Fidelibacterota; class UBA2242; order UBA2242; family JAFGTP01; genus JAOZSG01. The sequence goes on from JAOZSG010000066.1 coordinate 4,794, forward strand.
AAATGATCCCGAAGGGAGGAAAACTGTTGGGGAATATTTTAAGAAATTACCCTATATCAAACCAGTTGGTCGCCTGGATATGTTTTCTTCAGGAGTTTTACTTTTGACTAATGACGGAGATCTTTTATATAAATTAACACATCCAAAATTCCAAATACCCAAAGTATATAAAGTCACTATTAATAGAAAAATAGATAATTTGATAAGTGAAAAAATCAAAAAAGGAGTACGTCTGGATGATGGAAAAATTGCCAAAGGTGAAGTATTAAAAATAATGACAAGAAATGGTCGGACTGAAGTAATACTGGAACTTAGAGAAGGTATAAACAGGGAGATTCGTCGAATATTTGAAATACTTGGATTTAGAGTTTTGAAATTGGACAGGACCAAGTTTGCAGGACTCGGAAAAGGTAAACTAAAAGAAGGCGAATGGAGACATCTTGATCCGTCGGAAGTTGAGTATCTACAAAATTTATTAAATCAAAGCGAAAAATAATTTGTTTTTATTAATTTGCAAGTTAAATTCTCCAGCTATTTGAAAGGTAAGATTATGGGAACTATAGTAGCGATAGATGGTCCGGCCGGATCAGGAAAAAGCAGTACAGCCAAGTTGGTCGCAAAAGGACTTGGATTTGTTTATATTGATACTGGTGCTATGTACAGAGCTGTAACATTGCAAACTATTAAAAAAAATATTGATGTAAAAAATATAGATGAAGTTACTAAAGTCGCAACTGAAATGAATATTGAATTTAAATGGATTGATGGAGAACATCATACCTTTGTTGATGGAGAAGATGTAAGTAGAAAAATACGTACAACCGAGGTTGCTGAACTCGTAAGTCCTGTCAGTACAATCCCTGCAGTAAGAGAATATCTGGCGGAATTACAACGTAAAATGGCTAAAGAAGACAATGTGGTAATGGAAGGTAGAGATATTGGGACAAATGTTTTTCCTGAAGCAGAGTTTAAGATTTTTATGAAGGCTGATGTTAGGGTTCGTGCACAAAGACGGATTGCTGATTATCAAAAAGTTGGTCAGGAAATAGATTTTGAACAAATTGTAGAAGAATTGAAAAGACGTGATAAAATTGATTCCTCCCGTAAACATTCACCACTAAAAAAAGCAGATGATGCAATTGAAATAGATACAACTTGTCTAAAATTTGAAGAACAGGTTGAAAAAATAATAAAAATTGTCAAAGAAGGCAGTTTTTAATTTGATAATATAAATCATTATTAAGGAAAAAATTGATGAGTGAAGAAACAAAATTAACAAATAACCCTTCCGAAGAGGTTGCTGAAGATCAGGTTGTAGAAGTACAAAACACAGAAGAAAAACCTGAGGTTGTTGAAGAAGTAGTTGAAGAAAAAGAAGTTAGCAATACCCCGGAAGTTAAGTATGAAACTGAACTGGTTGAATCCGGTCCACTTTCAGAAGAAATTAGAGTATTTAAACTAGAAGATTTAAAAGAAGAAAATGATAAATCATACCTGGAACAAGTAAAAATTTATGAAAGTTCATTAAAAGATATTTCAGAAGATGAAAGAACAATTGGTAAAGTTGTTGCCGTTTCTGATGATGAAATTTTATTGGATATTGGTTTCAAATCTGAAGGCGTTGTATATAGAAATGAATTTGCTGAAGGAGAACTTCCTAAAGTTGGTGATGAGATTGAAGTATATGTTGATGTACTGGAAGATGAAAATGGCGAAATGATACTTTCCAAAAGAAAAGCAGATTTCATGCGTGTTTGGGAAAGAATTAAAGAAATGTTCAGCGGTGAAGAAACAATCGAAGGTAAAATCAAAAGCAGAATCAAAGGTGGTATGGTTGTGGACATTATGGGAATCGATGCATTCCTTCCCGGATCACAAATTGATGTACGTCCTGTAACTGATTTTGATGCATATGTTGGTAAAACTTTTGAGTTTAGAATTGTTAAACTTAGTGAAATGCGTAAGAATATAGTATTAAGTCGCAAATCATTGCTTGAAGAAGATCTTCAGGAAAAACGTGACGAAGTATTATCCAAAATTAAAGTTGGTGATGAACTTACCGGTAAAGTTAAAAATATTACTGATTTTGGTGTATTTGTTGATCTTGGTGGTCTTGACGGATTACTTCATATTACAGACTTGTCATGGGGTAGAATAAATCATCCTCGTGAAGTTGTATCTCTTGATCAGGAAATTACAGTAAAAGTAATTGACCATAATGAAGAAAAACAAAGAGTTTCTCTTGGTTTAAAACAGTTGACTCCTCATCCTTGGGAAGGAATCGAACAGAAATATCCGGTTGATTCTATCGTAACAGGAAAAGTTGTAAATATTGCAAATTATGGAGTATTTGTTGAGTTGGAAAAAGGTGTTGAAGGATTAATACATATTTCTGAAATATCCTGGACAAAACATATCAAACATCCTTCTGAAATATTTTCATTAGGACAAGAAGCCGAAGCAAAAGTATTAAGTATTGATACTGAAGAAAGAAAAATTTCACTTGGATTCAAGCAACTTGAACCTGATCCATGGGAAACAATTGAAGATATTTATAAGGACGGTGAAGATTATAAAGGTATTGTGAGAAATATTAGACCTCATGGTGTTTTTGTTGCATTAAGAGAAGGTATTGATGGTTTTGTTAAAATAGAAGATCTTTCTTGGGTAAGAAATATTCGTCACCCTAAAGAAATTGTGAAAAAAGGTCAGGAATTAAATGTTAGAGTTCTTTCAATCAATAAAGGTGAAAGAAAAATTTTACTTGGAGTAAAACATATTGAAACTGATCCATGGCCAGAAATTGAATCTATTTATATAGAAGGTGCAATTGTAGAAGGTGAAGTTAAAAAAATTGCAAGTAAAGTCGTTGTTGTAGGTTTACAATACGGTCTTGAAGGAATTATTCCATTGAGTGAAATTCCAAAAAATGATCGAAAGAACGTAGAAGAAAGCGTGAAGATTGGTCAAAAAATGCAATTGAAAGTTTTGGAAGTGTCAAAAGAAGAAAAACGTTTTGTTCTTTCCAGACAACAGGCAATTCCAAAAAAAGATAAACCAAGTGGTCCTACTAATCAATATATGCAACATCAACAAAGTTCAAGCGATAAAATTGATATCCCTCTTCAGGTAATTGAAAAAATTGCTGCATCAGAAAAACTTAAAAAAGAAAAATCTGAAGTAACTGAAGAAGAACAAGTTGTTGAAACAAAAGTTGAAGAAACCGCAGTAAAAAAGACTGTAGTCGAGGATACTATTGTTGAAGAAAAAAAAGTTGAAGAAGTAGTCGAAAAAAACGAAGAAACTACTGATGAAACAAAAGAATAAATTTAACTAATTAAATTGGTTTTTTTATAAAGGGGCTTGAATGTTATAAGCCCCTTTATTATTTTAGGTTACATGATGAAAATAAAATCAAATAATAATAATTTTTTTTTAAAATTAAAAATTAATCCTTTTTTTAAAGATTTAAAAGATTGGTTTTTAACTGATTTAAAAGTTAAAATTTTTGGGTTGTTATTATCAATTATTATCTGGTTATATATAGTTCTTGGAAATGTTTATATTCATTCTTTAGATGTTCCTTTGGAAATAATAAACATTGAAGCAGGAAAAACATTAAAAGAAGAAATTCCGAAAAAAGTAATAGCAGAATTCTCAGGTAAAGGCAGTAATTTTATATATTTATTTTTATCTTCAAAATCGTCTTTCAAATTTATCCTTGATTTACAGAATATTCATTGGTTTTATAATTTTTCTTTGAGACAATATTTTTTGAATAATCCTGAGAAAATAATCTTACCGAGAAGTTCCGGTTTGAAATTTAATAAAATTGTATGGCCTGATTCTTTATTAATAGAACTGGATAAGTTTGAGTCAATTAAAATACCTGTGAGAACTAAAAGTAATATTGAGACAGCATCAGGGTATGTAAAAACCAGTCCATTGATAATTACTCCGGACTCTGTTGTAATTTCCGGAGCCAGTACATATGTAAATCAGTATAAAGAGATTTTCATAGAAAATTTTCGAAGTGAAAATACCAATACTTCAGTTGAATTGATTGCCAGACTTGATTTGCCTGAGCATAGTAGCCTAAATGTAAATTATAAGAAAGTTAAAGTATTTCAAAGAATTGAAGAAATAAGTGAAAAGGTTATATCTGATATTCCGGTTAAAATTATTAACGGTGACAAAATATCTGAAATAGAACTTAGTCCATCGAAAATTTCATTAAAAGTTTCTGCAGGTATAGGAGTATTACAACAATTAAAGCCTACTGATTTTGAAATATTTTTTGATTATCAAAAATCATGGGATCCATCGAAAACATTTTATGAACCGGAAATAAAAACTCCTGATGGAGTTCTTGATGTATTAAATGTTATCCCAACAAGAGTGAATGTCAGAGTTTTCAGAGAAAGGACACATTAAATGATCATATTGGGTATAGAATCCTCTTGTGATGAAACTTCAATAGCATTACTAAATAATAATAAAGTAATAAAAAATATAGTTGCTTCTCAGATTATGCATGAGGAATATGGAGGCGTTGTTCCGGAGTTTGCATCTCGTGAGCATATGAAAAATATCCAAAAGATAGTTGATAGAACATTTGAAGGTATTGATATAAAACTTCAGGATATTGATGGAATTGCTGTTACTTACGGACCTGGTTTGATGGGAGCATTGCTTGTTGGATTAAGTTATGCAAAAGGTCTTGCATATACTTTGAATAAACCATTAATTGGAGTTAATCATATTGAAGGTCATATAATGGCGAATTTTTTAGATCATGAAAATTTAACTTTCCCATTTATTTGCCTACTTGTTTCAGGTGGTCATACTCAAATCGTATATGTAAAAGACTTTGGAAAATATGAAATTCTTGGAAGAAGTATAGACGATGCTGCAGGTGAGGCTTTTGATAAAGCAGCCAGAATTATTAATCTTGGATATCCCGGAGGACCTTTAATAGATAAAATGGCACGTAATGGGAATGTGAAGTTTCATAGTTTTCCAAGAGCAAAAATTAAAAATCGTCCTGATGATTTTAGTTTTAGTGGACTAAAGACCTCAATATTATATCTTAGTAAACAAAAAGGAAATAACTGGATACAAGAAAATTTAAAAGATGTCTGTGCCTCTTATCAAGAAGCAATTATTGATGTACTACAAAAACGTGTATTCACAATTGCAAAAAGAAGAGGTGTGAAAAAAATTGTCTTAGCTGGTGGAGTTGCTGCAAATTCAAGACTTCGTTATGTTTTTACTGAGATTTCAAAAAAAAATAATTCAGATATATTTTTTCCATCTTTGGAATACTGTACTGATAATGCGGCTATGATTGCCAGGACAGGTCTGGAGTTATTAAAGAGAAATAAAATATCATCACTTAATATTTCAGCAGTTCCAAATCTTAGATTAATCAACTAAAGATGAATAAATTTTTTATAGATTTCCAGAATTTTACTTTCTGGATAATTCCAATTATAATTCTTATCATCACTATTTTATATTTATCCTATATAAACAGTAAAACTAAGAAAGCCGGAAAAATATTACTTATAGTAAGAATGTTAATTTTTTTTGTTTTACTTCTGTTATTTTTAGAACCCTCTATAAAATGGACTAATAAAATTAAAATTCCTGCCAGTGTTGTAGTATGGATTGATAATTCGGGTAGTATAAAAGATCAGGATGGTTTTGATTTTGATACAATCCAATCGTCTTTAATTGAGTTCAAAAAAATATTATCTCAAAGAAATATCAAGACAGAATTTAATACATTCAGTAGTGACGTAAATCAAATTTCGGATATCAATAAACTTGGTTTTTCAGGGACTTCTACTAATATAGCAAAAGTATTTAAAACATCTGATAAAGCAAATGGCAATATAAAAGCAGGCATTTTGATAACTGACGGAATTTATAATGTGGGAGAAAATCCAAAAAGCATGAAAATTCCAACAGATTTTCCAATATTTACTATAGGAATAGGAGATTCCGTAAATAAAGCAGATCCCAGAGTTGTGAAAATCAATTCACCTGAAAGTATAAAATTAGGTGATACTCTGTCCATTATTGCAGATGTAATTCCTGTTGGTCTTGGGAAAAATATCAATGTTGTTTTACGCAATGATGAGCAGATATTATTTAAAAAAACCATTCAAACTTCAAAAAATAATTTTATCAATCGTTTGAATTTTAACATTGTTCCTGATAAATCCGGACCACAAAAATATTATGTGGAAATTGACAAAAAAGATGATACAAATCCATATAATAATACCAGAATGAATATTGTCAGAGTTTTGCCAACGGCGAAAAATGTATTGATTTTTAATGGTTTATTATCATTTGATACAAGAATGTTAACAAAAATGTTAAATGATCAAACTGAATATAATATTACAAATTACTCTTTAAATAATGATAAATGGATTCCTGAAATTTCACCCAAGGATTTTAATAAAAATTGGGATTTGGTAATATTTATGAATTTTCCTAAATCAAATCTTTCGTCCAATAGAATTTTCGAATTGAAACAAAAATTAAAACAAACAAAAGTTCCTGTTCTTGTTTTTCTGGATGGAAAAACTGATATAGAAAAACTACATAATATATTAAGTATTAAAATTATCAAAAATTCTGTTGTGAATAAGAAGACTGAATTAGTTTTAGTTCAGCCAAATAATACAAATAAAATCCATCCTGTAATTCGAGATATTAAATATGACTTAGAAGATTGGGAGGAACTTCCGCCATTAATGTTTCCATTTAAAACAATACAAGTTGATAAAGATTTCTCTACATTAATAAATACTGCGGAACTTAAAAACAGACCTGTTGTTTTAATGTTGGATAAACCTGAAAAATCAATAGGATTATGTATTGGAGTAGATTTTTGGCGATGGAAGTTTATGCCGGAAAAAAATAGAATGTATGATGAATTATTTGGAGGAATGATCAAATGGCTTTCAGATACATTGAATACATCAAATATGCAAATGATATTGGACAAAGAAATATATTTAACCGGTGAAAATGCCAGAATTTCCGGATTAGTGTATGATGTAAAAGGAAATATTTTACCTATGGCCAATGTACAGGCAACAATCATTGATTCATCTGGGAATGAAATTGTTTTTGATCTGAGTTGGGATGGGAAAGAATATTCCAGTGAATTTACATTTGATAAATCTGGAGAATATATCATTAATATAAAATCGGAATATAATGGAAGTATTATCGATAATGTCAATCTTTCTGCAACTGTGATGAATCAATCGTTGGAACAAAGTCTGATAAGTCAGAATTCTGAGTTGCTTAAATATATTTCGGCTATTACCGGTGGAGAAAAAATAAAATTTGATGAATTGAAAAAAATAGCAGAAAATATTAATAATAACAAAGCCATA
>JAOZSG010000367.1 GCA_029939785.1 Fidelibacterota bacterium
CCATCACCAACAGCAACAATTGCATCGTATTCTTTGTGTAATTTTTCTGCAAGAGAAGTAGCGTGTCTTGGATATTCAGTATAATGAAAATTAAAGTCATGTTTACTGTTTTGTATAATTTCTTCGAGAGCAGGGAGAATTCGTCCTGTTTTACCTCTTCCCGCTGTAGGATTTGCTATAATTCCAAATTTTTTCTTTTTCAAATTAATCTCCAACAACACCGATTGCTTCTATTTCTACAAGGACATCCAAGGGTAATCGACTAACCTGAACTGCTGATCTGGCAGGTGGATTTTCAGGAAAATATTCTGTAAAAATTTCATTTAATTTCTTAAAATCATTCAGATCTTTAAGAAAAACTGTGAACTTAACTATATCTTCTTTATCGGAGTTTAGCTCATCAAATATTCCTAAAATATTTTCAAGAACTTGTTTTAGTTGACCTTCAAAATCATTTGAATCAATTTTACCTGTTGCAGGATTTATAGGAATTTGTCCGGAAGTATATAATAAATTACCAACTTTGACAGCCTGACTGTAAGGACCGATAGCAGCCGGTGCTTTATCTGTTTTTACAATAGTTTTCTTCATTCAAATTCTCCTTGTGATTTACAACCACTAATACACACGAATGGACACGAATATTAAATAATTGCATCTTTATATTTTAATTCGTGTCTATAGGTGTTCATTAGTTGTTAATATTTTTATATTTTTTTATTAAACTTTTGATACTACCTTTTTCATATACTCTGTCATCCTGAGCTTCGTAAAAAATTAATAATTTAACGCAAAGCACGCAGAAATATTGTATTTTAAAACTATGGTCTCTGCGATCTTTGCGATCTCTGCGTTAAAAAAATACTTTTTATGAATCTGTCATAATTCATTTCCTAATTTTCTTTTTAAATATCCCAAATCATCAGATTTGTTTCATCATCATGTTTTCTGTTTACTGTAATATCTGATGGAGTGATATAAATTTCCACAGTTCCTGTTATATGGCATTCGATTAAATGTCCACCAAATGCATTAAAATTTTCATCGCTGAGACTTATATGAAGATGAGGAATTGATTTTCCATCATTTAAAGCAAAACTACCCAGCAGTGACAAAATTTCATAATCACCATTCATTTTTTTCTCTATATAGGATTTTTTAGCAGGTAAATAATACGAAATCAGTGCATCTTTTACTGCACCTATTCCCTGTATTTCACCAGTTTTTATATTTTCTTTTTTTGCGAATTCAGTAATTGTCGAGACGAGTTTTTCACCTTTTTCTAAGCGAACTAAATACTGAGTTTCTGTTTTAATGAATTTCATTTTTGGTCATTTCTTTATTATTCTGGTTTCCAGCGAACATTTAACTCTTTATTTGCTTTTACTTCATTAATCCTTCTTACAGGAGTATTATATGGTGCTGATTGAACAAGTTCCGGATGTTCGTTGATTTCGTCATCTATTTTGTTCATTATGCTTATGAATTCATCCAATGTCTCTTTGCTTTCTGTTTCAGTTGGCTCAATCATAATTGCTTCATGAACGATTAATGGAAAGTAAATAGTCGGAGCATGGACACCATAATCAAGTAAGCGTTTTGCAATATCCAAAGTTTTTACATTATGTTCTTTTTTGTGATTTTCTCCGGATGCTACAAACTCATGCATGCATTGAGAATTATATGGCACATCATATCTTTTTGATATTTCATGTTTCAGATAATTTGCATTGAGAATTGCATTTCTGGAAACTGCTTCCAAACCATCTGAACCGAGCATTTTGATATATACATAAGCTCTTACCATAACACTGAAATTTCCGTATGAACCAAGTACTCTGCCCAGAGAATTTTCAAACTCAGATGACATTTTATATTTATCATTAACTTTAATTACTCTTGGAACCGGAAGAAATTTTTCCAGTTTTTCTACAACTGCCACCGGTCCACTTCCCGGACCACCGCCACCATGAGGAGTAGAAAAGGTCTTATGCAGATTCATATGAGAAATATCAAAACCCATATCTGCTTGCTTTGCAATACCAAAAAGTGCATTCATATTGGCACCATCCATGTACATTAAACCATCATATTTGTGAACTATTTCTGCGATTTTTTCAACTTCTTCTTCAAAAATACCTAAAGTGTTTGGATTTGTGAGCATTAAACCTGCTACTTCATCGGTCATTTTTTCTTCAAGATCATTTAGATCAACACATCCTTTTTCATTTGATTTCAAAGCTATAGTTTTAAAACCACAGGATGTTACGCTAGATGGATTTGTCCCATGAGCAGAATCAGGGATAAGTACATATTTACGTTTTTCACCTTTTGACTCATGATATTTTCTCATAATTGCTACACCAACAAATTCACCATGTGAACCTGCTGCCGGTTGCAGGGTAACTGCTTTCATTCCAGTGAGTTCCGCAAGAAATTGTTCTAACTCATACATAATTTGCAATGCACCCTGAACAGTATCATCATCCTGATTTGGATTAATACTTAATAAGCCCGGAAGACTTGCAAGTACATCATTTATCTTTGGATTATATTTCATTGTACATGAACCAAGAGGATAAAAACCTTGATCCACGTGATGATTCAGAGAAGATAATCTTGTAAAATGTCTGACAACTTCGGATTCACTTACTTCCGGTAATGCCGGATCTTTTACTCTTAATAACTCTTTGGGAAGTATTTCTGAGGCTTGTTTCAGACTTTTTTCTTGTGGTAATGAAACCCCTTTTTTCCCTTCATTAGAATAATCAAAAATTAATTTTTCCATATTATCTCCACTATAATAATTATTTATTTTGTTATTTTCTTTTCAATAATTTCAAACAATTTTTCAAATGCCTGTGGAATATTTTCAGGGATTCTTCCTCCGGCAGTTGCCATATGTGGTCTTCCACCTCCACCTCCACCGAGTACTTTTCCTAATTCTTTTACAATATCACCAGCTTTTAATCCATGCTCTTTTATTGTGGCATCTGCTACTACTACTGCTACAGTCGGTTTACCATTTGTAACGGAAATTACAGCACCAACCCCTTGTTTGATTTTATTTCTGATAATGTCACCGATTTTTTTCAAATCGTTCATGTCTTTTGATTCAGGATTGTATGTTACAACTTTTAGATCACCAACAATTTTAGCATCTGCTATTATCTGATCTAATTCTTCTTCGCGAGGCACTACTTCTTTTTGAAGAGTGTGAAGATTTGCCTGATGACCGC
>JAOZSG010000368.1:0-1790 GCA_029939785.1 Fidelibacterota bacterium
GTTTTTGAGATTGAAAATAGCGAGCAAAAAAATGATAATAAAATTAAAAATAAAGTAATTGATAAATTGATAAAATATTTCACAGATCCATTTCCTTCTGGTGAAGCGAATGATGATGATATCGAAAAAATAAATAATCTTATTGATAATATTAAAATAATAAATAAAGAAGAATATGTAATAGAGTTATATGAAAAATTTAAAGACGATTTTGGAACTTTTGCTTTTTCCGGTGTTGGAATTGATGAAGTTGGTCAGGAAATATTACTAGAAAGTTTAACAGAATTAATAAATATTGCAGAATTTGAAAAGGATGTTGCCTCAGAAAAAATTAAAAAAACTACTGAAAAAGTTGATGATAATCCGGAAGAAAAAACAAAAAAAATTGTTAAAAATGATGATTCAACAAAAAATGCAAAAAGTAAAATAGAAGCAACAATTAGAATAAAAGAGCATAGTCTGGACGATTTTTTAAATACTGTGGCTGAATTATTAAGTATCGAAGAATTATTCAATTTTCTTTCTCATGAAATTGAGAAGTACAGTTTAGATCTTTCATCTACATTTAAACATCATCTTGACGAGTTTTCGAGAATATCAAGTAAATTACGAAATGGAATAATGGATATTCGAAAAGTTGAAGCTTCTACTCTATTACAGAAAGTTCCACGGTTAGTTCGGGATATAATTACTGATTCAAATAAAGAAATAAAAGTAAAAACAATTGGCGAAAATATAAAAATTGATAAAAGTTATATTGAACTACTTGATAGTCCAATTGTACACATGGTGAGAAATGCCGCTGATCATGGAATTGAACATAAAGAAGAGAGAAAAAAAGCAGGGAAAGATATATCCGGAAATATTGAAGTTTCTATAATTGAAAATGAAAAAAATTTGATACTAAAGGTTGCAGATAATGGTAAAGGCTTAGATTTAGATGCTTTACGATTAAAAGCTATTGAAAAGGGTTTTATCCAACAAACACAGGAATTAAAAGAAAGTGATATAGTAAATTTATTATTTCAGAGTGGTGTTTCCACAGCAACAAAAGTTACAGATGTTTCAGGAAGAGGTGTCGGGATGGATGTTGTAAAAACAGCAATTGAATCGGTAAATGGAAAAATAAATGTAAAAACAAAACCCGGAGAAGGTTCAGAATTCAGTATTGAATTACCTAAAAATGTTAGTACAAAGATAAATGAAGTTTACTTAATAAAATCTTTTGGAGATGAAATATATGCATTACCATTAAAACTTATTGAAGAAGCATTTACTGTTAGTCCTGAAGAATTATTTTCTGTTGCAAATCAGGGTCAGGTACTTATCAGAAGAGATAATGTATTATCAGTATTAGTTCTTGATGAACTATTTGGTGGAAAAGGAAAAACATTTTTAGAAGAAAGTTGCGGAAGTAACGGAAATATCCCATTTATTTATGTGAATTTTCCAGGCAAACCAATAGCATTATGTATTAAGGAGATTATTGGTGTCCAAACCATTGTTGTTAAAAATATTAATGGTGTCTATTTAAATAAAAAAATATTTGAAGGTGGTGCGACACTCGCAAATGGCAAAATTGCGTTATTAATTAAGCCGGAATATTTGTTGAATTTTTCTACAATAATTACAAATTAATTTTCAAGTGAATGATTATGTTTATTAATTATGCGAAACGTAGTGAAGAATAGTGATGAAAAATATTTTTCTACGAAGTTGTCATATAAGAATAAATATCAAAAATGAATGAATTAGACTTTTTACTAATTCACTGAGATTACATACATTTT
>JAOZSG010000368.1:1890-3235 GCA_029939785.1 Fidelibacterota bacterium
TTATAACGATACAATATTTCATTGTTAAATCTAAAATATGATCGACTATTAAACTGATAGTAGATATCTGCTAAAAATGATGCTGATATGTATTCACGATAACTATTATCTTTATATTTCATTATGGAATTATTATGGTCTGTTATATTTCTGTATTTTGGTTTATTATATGTTAATTCCAAGCCAACATTATAAAAAAAATTCCAACTCCTGATTTTACTAAAATTAATACCTGTAGAAATTCCCATATCAGATAGTTTTTGAATTGAATTATGCCAGTTTTTTGTAATATTTATCTCATTATTTAATAAACTAATAGATTCATTTCTGAAATTATTTTGTCTTTTAGTATATGTATAACCTAATAAACCTTTGACATAATATTGGAAACCAAATTTTCTAGGTAATAATTCTCCCATTAAGTCATAAGAATAAATATCTTCTGTTATCAAAACCGGTCTTAGTTCATTTTGTTCAACTGCACCAATCTTTCTTAAAAAGGATATAATTTCTTCCAGAGATTCCATTTTTTTAATTCTGTTATCATAGTGATATTCAGTTTGTTTATCTAATATAATTTGAGATAATTCAATAAATTGATTTTTTGTTAATTCCTTTAATAAAAATCCTGACTTTCTGATTTCATGAATCAATTCATATGCCTTTGCACTATATTTAGCAGAGTAAATACGACCATAAGAAACTCCGGGATTTCCAACAATATTAATTGTAGGCTGAAAATATTTTGCTGTTACATTATTTTTATATAAAGAATCAGGATATCTTGAATTATCATATCTATTATGATATGTAAAATCAATATTTAAATCACCAATAAGTCCAAGATTTTTATATAAATATTTTATTGTGGATAATCGACTATTTAATGAAAAAGTTTGTTGGTAATCTTTAATTTTTTTTATATCATTATCTTTTTCACTATTATTATGAGAATATCTATATCGCGATTGTAAAGAATATCTTAATTCGTAACTCTTTCTAACTTTTAAATAATTATAAAAAGCCGAGGGATATATTTGAAAACCTTTACTTTTGGAATTGTTTTCTTTTGTATAACTATTTTCATAATGTCTTGTTGCAGATTGAAATTCACCTGTACCATATAACTGCCATGTATTTAAAGAATCCGGAAGAAAATCAACAATCTTGTATTCAGCTGCATTAATGTTGAGAGAGATTAATATAATTACAGCTACTATAAAAAATTTAATTTTTGGCATGTTTATTTCCTTTTGTCTTTTTAACCACTAATGCACGCTAATGGACACTAATATTTAATTATTGTATCTTTATCTTTATCTTTATATTTGTTCATAGTGTTCAT
>JAOZSG010000369.1 GCA_029939785.1 Fidelibacterota bacterium
AATGAAAAACTAAAGCTCTGTCACATTGAGCCCGTCGAAATGTGCATCGGAGCACAAATATAATGAAAATTGATAATCAACTAGATACAACTTCGAGCACCCTTCGACAGGCTCAGGATGACAGAGAAAATGATAAAAGGATTATTATGAAAAAGATAAAATTTGCATTAGTTGGCTGTGGTAGAATTCACAAAAAACATGCGGAAACTATTACAAAAGAACTGACGGATATTGCAGAATTAATTGCAGTCTGTGATATTGATGAAAATAAAGCAAAAACAGTTGGTGAAACTTTTGGTGTAAAATATTACACGAGTTATGATGAAATGCTAACAAAGCACCCGGAAGTAGATGTTGTTAATATCCTTACAGAAAGTGGAAATCACGCCAGACATACAATTGATGTGGTGAAAAAGTACCAAAAACATATCGTGGTTGAAAAACCAATGGCTTTGACTTTGAACGATGCTGATGAAATGATAAAAACCTGCGATGAAAATAATGTGAAGTTATTTGTAGTTAAACAAAATAGATATAATTTACCGGTATTGAAATTACGTGAAGCTGTAGAGAATGGTCGTTTTGGTAAAATTGTAATGGGAACAGTTCGAGTTCGCTGGTGTAGGCCACAGCACTATTATGATATGGATAAATGGCGTGGAACCTGGGCAATGGATGGGGGAGTGTTTACAAACCAGGCATCTCACCATATTGACCTTTTGGAATGGATGTTGGGTGAACCTATTTCAGTTTTTGCTAAAAGTAGTACTGCTCTAGTTGATATTGAAACTGAAGATACAGGTGTGGCAATTATTCAGTTTAGTAGTGGTGCACTTGGTGTTATTGAAGCTACTACAGCAACACGACCTAAAGATTTAGAAGGTTCTCTGTCTATTCTTGGTGAAAAAGGTTCTGTTGAAATTAGTGGTTTTGCAGTAAATGAAATGAAAACCTGGAATTTTGTTGATGATATTGAAGATAGTAAAGAAATAATTTCAGATAATGCTGAAAATCCACCAAATGTTTATGGTTTTGGACATATCAGATATTTACAAAAAGTATGTGAATCGTTAATGAATAATTCACCGGCTTTAGTAGATGGCCTTGCCGGCAGAAAATCCTTAGAATTAATAAATGCTATATATGAATCAGTGGAAACCGGAAAAGAAGTATTCCTTAAATTTAGACCAAATAGATGTAAATTAGGAAAAATGGAATAATCAGATGAATAAACCAATAATGAAGAAATCAGGGCTTAATAATGTAGATTTTGGAAAAGAAGTCGTTGTTATTGAACCAGTAAATTTATATGAATGCGAAATCGGAAATAATACATTTATCGGTCCTTTTGTAGAAATTCAAAAAGGTGCGAAAATTGGTAAAAATTGCAAGATACAATCTCATGCTTTTATTTGTGATTTGGTTACTATTGGTGATAATTGTTTCATTTCTCATGGTGCAATGTTTATAAACGATCTTTTTACGTCTGGTGCCCCGGCAGGTGGTGATGTTACAAAATGGAGTAATACTGTTATTGGAAAAAATGTTTCAATTGGAACAAATTCTACTATTTTACCAATAAAAATATGTGATAATGTGGTAGTTGGTGCCGGTTCTGTTGTAACAAAAGACATTGATGAGCCGGGAATCTATGCCGGAAATCCGGCAAAATTAATTAGAAAGATTTAATATGAATGTACCTTTTGTAGATCTAAAAGCACAATACAGAAGTATAAAAAGTGAAGTAGATACAGCAATTCAGGATGTTCTGGATAATACAGCCTTTATTAAGGGCAAACATGTAGAAAATTTTGAAAAAAACTTCGCAGATAAATGCAATACTAAACATTGTATTGGTGTTGGTAATGGTACAGATGCTATAGAGATTGCTTTGAAAGCAATGGGAATCGGTGCCGGTGATGAAGTCATTACTGCTGCCAATTCTTTTATTGCGACATCAGAAGCAATTACCACTACCGGAGCCAGGGTTGTTTTCGTCGATTGTCATCCTGACTATTACACCATAGACTGGACAAAGATAGAGGAGAAAATTACAGAAAAAACCAAAGCTATCATTCCTGTCCATCTTTATGGTCAACCAGCAAATATGCCAGAAATCATGAAAATAGCGAAGAAATATAATCTGAAAGTTCTGGAAGATTCAGCCCAGGCACATATATCCTCAATAAATGGAGAAACCATCGGGAGTATCGGTGATGTTGCTACCTTTAGTTTTTATCCAGGTAAAAATCTCGGTGCTTATGGCGATGGTGGTGCTATTGTAACCAATAATGATGAAATTGCAAAAAAATCCCGTATGTGGGCTAACCATGGTCGTATTGAAAAATATAATCATGAATTTGAAGGTGTGAATTCCAGACTTGATGGAATTCAAGCAGCAATTTTGAATGTGAAACTAAAGCATATTGAAAAATGGTCTGAACAACGTCGAAATATTGCAAAAATTTATTCAAATAAACTCAGAGATGTAAAAAATATAACTACTCCAAAAGAATTGACAGGAATAGTTCCTGTATATCATCTTTATGTTATTCGTACTGGAAAAAGAGATGAACTCCAAAATTATTTGAAAGAAAAAGGGATTTCAACTGGAGTACATTATCCAATAGCATTACCAGCATTAAAAGCATATTCTTATTTGAATCACTCAGAAAAGGATTTTCCATATTCATATCAGTACCAAAGTGAAATATTAAGTTTACCAATTTTTCCTGAATTAAGTGATGATCAGATTGATTATATTTGTGATACTATAAAAGAGTTCTATATGTTGTCATAACTTAATTAAACTTAGATCGAAAGGTTTTTTTAGTAGTCGTCGATAATAAATTAATAAGAGGTTTATCATGCTAAAAAATATAGCCCTATTACTTTTTGTTACATTGTTACTATTCGAATGCAATTCCAATCCCAGCAAATCAAAACCTGTTGAGAAAATTGATTTTGATATCCATACACAAACACGGATATTGAAGGTTCAGGAATCAACAACTCTTGAACTGATATTGATGGATACAACATTGTCTGATTATCAGATTAATTGGACTACAAACAGCGGACAAATATTTAATGAAAATGGTATTACTCAATATATTGCACCAAATATAGTGGGAAATTCTCAAATCGTTGCAGAAATCATAGATAATGAAAACAATAGTTTTTACGATACCGTTGAAGTTATGGTTTATAAACAATTGGTGTTTTTGAAA
>JAOZSG010000370.1:0-3096 GCA_029939785.1 Fidelibacterota bacterium
GGAATAGTATTATTTAATCGTTTTTATCAAATGGATTTTGATATTGATAAAATGGAATTGGTATCCGGTTCAAGATTTAGTTCTCCAAAAGAGATTTCTCTACCACTTTATTGGATATCTATGCTCTCATCTGCAATAGAATGTGATTTTTCAGCATCTACTGGAATCCATGACGGAGCGAGTGCTATCAAACTCATATTGGCCGGTGCACAAACTGTTCAACTTTGTACTACGCTTTATCAAAATAAATTAACCAGAATAGGACAGGTTCTTGAAGATATTGAAAATTGGATGAAAAAACATAATTTTGAATCATTGGATTCTTTTCGTGGTAAACTTAGTCGGAGTGAATCTGATCATCCTGAGCAATTTGATCGTTTACAATATATAAAAGCAATTGTTGGAATAGAATAATAAGAAAAGCATTTTTTGCAGTAAAAAAATAAAGGAAATAAATGTTCAAATTATTACAGAAATTAAAACCACACTTTGAGAAAAATGGAAAATACCATTTGTTTTTTCCTATTTTTGAAATGGCAGAAACAATACTTTTTGTATTACCATCAAGAACAAAAAAAGGAGCACATATAAGAGACGCTCTTGACATGAAACGATTTATGTTTTTGGTTGTAATTGCTGCAAGTCCGGCATTTCTTTTCGGAATTTACAATGCAGGATATCAACATTTTTTATCAGCTGGAGTTAATGCAACTTTTTTTGAAATTATATTAAAAGGTTTAATAATTGTTTTACCTATATATATTGTTGCTCTTGCTATTGGTGGTATTTGGGAAGTGTTATTTGCTGTGGTTAGAAAACATGAGGTTAATGAAGGTTTTCTTGTATCAAGTTTTTTGATACCTTTAATAGTTCCACCCACAATTCCTTTATGGCAGGTTGCGATTGCAACCAGTTTTGGTATTGTGATTGGAAAAGAGGTCTTTGGTGGGGTTGGAATGAATATTTTTAATCCGGCACTTGTTTCAAGAGCATTTCTCTTTTTTGCATATCCGAAATCAATTTCCGGAGACAGTGTCTGGACACTTTTTTCAGATAAAGTTGTAGATACATATACAACTGCAACTCCTTTGGCAATTATCAGTGAAACAAGTCAAGGTGCGATTGTTGATACTCTTACATCAAAAGGATATACTTTTTGGGAGATGTTTATTGGATTGATACCTGGAAGTATCGGGGAAACTTCTACGTTGGCAATTTTTCTTGGAGCAGCTATATTATTAATTACCGGAGTCGCAAGTTGGAGGATAATGTTATCTGTGTTTGCTGGTGGATTTGTAATTTCTACAATATTTAACTTTGCATCACCCAATGTATCTCATATTTTTGCCATTCCTTTTCATTATCATTTGGTAATGGGTGGTTTTGCTTTTGGTGCTGTTTTTATGGCTACTGATCCTGTAAGTGCATCTGCAACGAATACAGGTAAATATATTTATGGATTTCTTATAGGTGTAATTGCATTACTAATCAGAAGTTTAAATCCTGCATATCCGGAAGGTATGATGTTAGCAATATTATTCATGAATCTGTTCTCACCGTTAATAGATTATTTTGTACTTTCATCTCATAAAAAAAGGAGGTTGAAACGTGCAGCAAAGTAATTATTATTCATTTATTTTTATTTCAATAATCACAATAGTTTGTGCTGGGTTTTTATCAGTAACATCAATGGTTTTAAGACCTAAACAGGAATTAAATGAAATTGTTGAGATGAAAAAAAATATCCTTAAAGCAGTTGGAATTATAGATAATCAGACTAAAATGACTCAGAATGAGATTCTTAGTACCTTTGAAAAATCGATTGAAAGTTTGATTGTAAATCATAATGGACAAAATATTAAACTTCCTGATGGAATTACAATAGATAATATTAATCCCGAATTGGAAGAACAAAAAAAACAAGATCAGCAATATTTACCTGTATATATTCAGAAAAAAGATGGTGATATAATCGCCTATTGTATTCCAATTTTTGGAAAAGGTTTATGGTCAACCATATATGGCTATATGGCTTTGGAGAGTGATCTGGAAACAATAAAAGGTGTAACTTTTTACAAGCAGGGTGAAACTCCGGGATTGGGTGCTGATATTGCCGCAGATTGGTTTACCAAAAACTTTATAGGTAAAAAGATATTTGATGAGGAAGGTAAATTATCAGCAGTTAGAATTTGCAAGGGTAAAGCCATGAAATCATCATCGAAATTTATTCATGAAGTTGATGGAATTAGTGGAGCAACAAAAACCTGTGATGGTGTAAATATTTTCATTTTAAAAGATTTAAAAAAATATGAACAGTTCTTATTGAGTAATAGAACAAACAATTAAGGAATTGTTAATGTCAAATAAAAAAATATTATTAGAACCGATAATAAAAAATAATCCAATTACCATACAGGTATTAGGTATTTGTTCAGCATTGGCTGTAACATCTCAGTTAAAACCTTCAATTGTGATGGGTATTTCTGTTACTGTAATTATTATGTTTTCCAATATTATAGTATCAATGATTCGAAAATGGATTCCCAAAAATATCCGAATTATCGTTGAGATGACTGTTATTGCGACTATGGTAATTTTGGTTGATCAATTTTTACGGGCATTTATGTTTGATGTTTCAAAACAATTATCAGTTTTTGTTGGATTAATCATTACTAATTGTATTGTTCTTGGAAGGTTAGAAGGTTTTGCTCTTCATAATAAAGTAATGCCTTCACTGTTTGACGGACTTGGTAATGGTTTTGGATATGCTTTAATTTTGATCATTATTGGTGGAATGCGTGAGTTATTTGGATCAGGCAAATTATTGGGAATGCAGATAATCCCTCAATGGCTCTATGATGCAGGTTATGTTGATAACGGATTGTTGATGCTTGCACCAGGTGCTTTTTTTCTTCTTGGATTATTAGTATGGCTCCAAAGATCTATTACAAAACAGTATGAAGAGGAGTGATTTAATTGAACTAGTTGAACTAGTTAAATTTGTTGAATTTGTTAAACTAGTTGAATTAATGTGCTCTGTGAAACGAAGTGAAGAAGAGTTGAATTGGGTGGGAGTGGATTTTTTTTATCATGTAA
>JAOZSG010000370.1:3106-3226 GCA_029939785.1 Fidelibacterota bacterium
TATTAGTATGGCTCCAAAGATCTATTACAAAACAGTATGAAGAGGAGTGAGTTAGTTGAGTTAGCGTGTTCTGCGAAACGAAGTGTAGGAGAGTTGAATTGGGTGGGAGTGGATTTTTTT
>JAOZSG010000067.1 GCA_029939785.1 Fidelibacterota bacterium
TGATACCTTTGGGTATGATATTATTTCATCAAAACTAAGACAATATAATTTATGCCAAATTCGGAGTTCTGATATTATCCCAACACTTCATTCATGTATCAAATTTAATTCCAATTTACACTTCTATATCTTTTGAATATTTTCAATATTTCTTTCATATAAATTTGATAATTCTGAATTAAATATATATAATGAATAATGAAAGAATTTAATTCAAAAAAGATGTGTAATAAAAAAATGACATTTGTAGAAAAAAATGAGTAATAAAAAAGTGACAATACGGAAAATGTTTACGTGCAGGATTTTAACATACTTGTTATTTCAAGTCGATAAAAAATTAATTTTTATATTTAATGAATGTTTGGCATACCAATTGTTATATAAACAATTGAAAATAAAATAGAGTTATAATTAACAAAAGGAGAACCCGATGGGAACACAACAAATTTTATTAATCGTATTAAGTGTAGTAATTGTAGGTATTGCAGCAGCAGTAGGTATTCAAATGTTTAGTTCACAATCAATGAACGCTAATCGTCAGTCAATTGCCGCAGACGCTCAGCAGTTTGCTGCTCAGGCAATAACATATTTTAAAACACCTGTAAGCATGGGTGGTGCCGGTAATACTTCTTCCGCTTTCACAAGTGCTAATGTAGCTGCATATTTAGGTTGGGCATCTGGTAGTTTTACAAATGCTAATGCAACTTATGTTGTATCAGGATCTGGCAATGCTTTAGTTATTACCGGAACAGGTATAGAAGCTAATAGTGCTGGAAATACGAATGTTGTAACTGCTACAGTAAGTGCTGCAAATATATTAGATCCATCAGCCGGTGAATCTATTGTAATGGCATTTTCATTAAGTAGTTAATTTATCTCATTTAGAATAGATTTTGGGGGGTATGTTTCATACCTCCCTTTTTTTGGTTTAATGGAATAAACAATGAAAGCAAAAGATGCTAAAAGAATATAGATATCAATGTATATCCAAAAATGGCAAACCTATTCGGGGTATTGTTACAGCTTCTAATAAGAAAAAAGCACAGGGATTGATTGAACCTCAAATACGAAAACACGGATTGAAATTACAAAGTCTTGAAAAGAAGAGAGATTTTTTATATAAAGTTGAGACTAAAAAAGGTAGTAAGATTAAGGGAAGGCAATCAGCGTTTAATAAATCGGAAGTATCAGAAGCTCTTGTAAAAATGGGTTATAAAATAATCAAAATCGAACCTGTTTTATTTGATATTGCTTTTAAACCACCCTTTGATGTAATAATGAGATTTATTCAATTAAGTTCGTTCTTATTGAAAGAAAAAATGGCCTATGATAAAATTCTCCAAATTATGGCAGATGAAGAAACCAATCCAGTATTAAAAGATGCAATAAAAAAAATAGAAGATGAATTGAAAAAAGGTAAAGAAGGATCTGAAGTATTTAGCAAATTTGCTCATATATTTGGAAAATTTCCTGCATATATGCTAGGTCTTGCCACAAAAAGTGGTAATATGTCAGTTGTTTATGAAGCTACAGCAAAGTTCATGGAACGAACAATGGAATATAAAAAAAGTCTGAAACAGGCATTTATGACACCTGCATTTACTTTAGTTGCGATGACTGGTGCTGTAATATATTACCTTGTAGAAATTTTTCCTTCAACGGCTGAGTTATTTATAAAATTTGGTATGGATGTACCACCGATGACACAGGCAACCTTGGATATGAGTTATTATCTGGCTGATAATTGGTTAAAATTTTTGATAATATTTACTATTCCAGTTGTAATTTTATTGATATGGTTTAGTACTCATAATGGAAGAATTGCAAGAGATAAGATGATGACAAAAATCCCGGTACTTGGATCACTATTTCATAAATCAAGTATCGAGATTTTTTTCAGAGTTTTCTCTGCAATATATTCCGGAGCGGAGGATAATATTGAGACTTTACGTGCATCTGCAGAAGCATGTAAAAATTGTTGGATTGAAAATGGAGTGAAAGAAGTTGCTATTCCACTAATGTTAAAGGAGGGAATGCCTCTTGTACCCGCCTTAGAAGAAGCAGGAGTTTTTAACCAATCAACACTCAGTAGATTACGTTCCGGTGAGGAGGTCGGTAATGTATTGCATTCAGCAGAAATGATAGCATTATTTTATGAAAAGGAAACAACCTATAAGATGCATGGAATTATTGAATCTATTCAGGTATTTATTGGTCTTTTTATAGGAATAGTTATAACGGCATTAACTGTTATATCAGCCGAATTAGCATTGGTATCACCTCAGATATAAATGGAGAAAAGGAATTTTAATTGATCGACTTTCTGATAGATAACTGCCTTAAGGATAGATATGTTAAACGATTCAAGACTTGCTTATGTGCTAGTCGAACAGGGTATATTAAATAATACCCAGGTTGAAAAAGTTTTAGAAATTTATAACCAAAAACCTGATAAGGAGTCGGTTAATTTGATTGATATACTTGTTGCAGAACTTGGTATCAGTTATGATTCAATAATAAAGCCTCTGGCAGACTTATATGCTTTTCGAACATTTGATATAGATCCGGTGAGTTTATCTGAGGAGCAGATTGAACGTACCAGAGATATTTTATTGCAGTTTCCCAATGATATTCGTGAACAGTTGTTAAATAATAGAATTGTTCCTTATAAATATAATTTAAGTGGTAGGAATAAACTCATTGTACTCGCAGCAAATCCAATGGATAAATTATGCTCAATTATTCCGAAACAGAGTGATTTTAAGCGTTATGAGGTTGTCTATACTCCAAGAGAAACAGTAGATGAATTAATATTATTAGTTGATCCTCGTCAAAATGAATATATGGATGTTCTTGGAGAAGTTGATGAAGTCATGGAAATCAGTGAAGATACGAAAGTAGAAGATATTGATGAGACTGTATTAAATGAGGAAATTAACAAAAGTTTACTGGTAAATTTATATGAGGGAGCATTACTGGAAGCAGTAAGAAAAGGTGCAAGTGATATTCATATTATTCCAGGTGGAAAATCTTCTGTTGAATTGCATTTCCGTGTTGATGGAAAATTACAGTTATGGTTTAAAAAGGATAATATTCATCCGGAAGCTTTTTCCGCTGTTGTGAAAGACAGATCAAAAGGTATAGATAGATTTGAAAGAGATAATGCCCAGGATGGATTTGCTCAGCGTAAAATTGATGGTGTTTTAATACGATTTAGAATTTCTGTTGTACCAATAGTTTCAGAGGAATTGAGTCGTAGGTTTGAATCTATTGTAATTAGAATTATTGATGATAGAAATGTTATAACGGATTTCACAAAACTTGGATTTCAAAAATATTCCTTGGAGAAATTCTTGCAATCTATCAATACTTCAAAAGGAATGATTATTGTTACTGGTCCAACAGGAAGTGGAAAAAGTACTTCGCTTCTCGCTGCTCTCCATCATGTAATCAATCCAACAAGAAATGTCCTTACCTGTGAAGATCCAGTAGAATATCGTATTAAGGGAGCCAGACAATTAAAAATTGGTCATAAAATGGACTTTAATGCTGCTATCAGGGCTATATTAAGACATGATCCGGACATAGTAATGGTTGGTGAAATAAGGGATAGGTTAACTGCAGAAGTTGGTGTAAAACTGGCAAATACAGGGCATCTTACTTTTTCTACTCTTCATACTAATGATGCTCCGAGTGCAGTTTCGCGATTATATAAAATGGGAATTGAACCATTCCTGTTAGCAAATTCAATAAATATTATCACGGCACAACGTTTGGTCAGAAAACTATGTCAGTCTTGCAAGAAAACTTTATCAAAGGAAAATGAAAAATTTGCTTTAGAACTGGGTTTAACCCGTGATGATATTGAATCAGGTATAATATTTGAGCCTGGACCTGGATGTCCAAAGTGTACAATGGGCTATAAAGGAAGAGTTAATATTACAGAGGCACTTTATTTTTCCCCTGATGTAAAAAAGGAAATTTTAAACTCAGGAACTGATATAAATGAAGATAGAATTAAAGAAATTGCTCTTGGGGAAGGAATGTTGACATTATTGGATTCTGGTATTGATAGAATCCGAAATGGTCTCACAAGTATTGAAGAAATTGCTTATGTTGCATCTGAATGATAGTAGTAATATAGTAATAAAATATTTTTAGTAGTTTAGTAGAGGTTGAATTATGAGTAAACGTATATTATTGGCTGATGATGAATTTGAAATACGGGATATCAGTAGGACTATCCTTGAGGATTCCGGATATGAGGTCGCATTAGCTACTGATGGCAAAGAAGCTATGGAAATGATAAATAAGGAAAAATTCGATCTTTATTTACTAGATATGATGATGCCACATTATAATGGTTTAGAGATAACTAAAGCAATTAAGAAAAAATACCCTTTGGCTATTATTATAATTATTACTGGATTTTCTAGTATTGACGGAGCAGTTGAAGCTGTACATGCAGGAGCTTTTAAATATCTGGCAAAACCTATAGATCCAAAAGAAATGTTAAAACAAATTAGTAGAGGTTTGAAATATTCAGAGGAACTTTATGGTTTTGACGAAAAAATTAATACAAATGTACTTAAAAAATCCAAACATCAAGAATTTACTATTTTTACTGGCTTTACACAGGACCAAAAAGATGAGATATTAAAACTGGGAAATAGAATTGAATATAAGATTGGTGATGATATTTTCGGATTTAACAGTTCAATTATACTGGTAGAAAAAGGTGAAATTTCAGTACTGTTAAGTAATTCAACAGTTGATCATCTGGAAGAAGGTGATTCCATTGGTGGAGAAACGATTGTATTTAATCCAAAAAGAGAATATCAATTAAATGTTAAATCTGACGTAACGATTATAGAAATAAAAAGTACTGTTTTATTAAATTATTTTTCCGAAGACAGAGGACAATTATTTATGAAATTTAAGAATAATCTTATTGTAGAAGGTTATAGAAAATGGCGTAAAGCTGTTCAACGTATTTTATTACTTAAAATGGTAAGTGAAGATTAATAGATAGTGTCATCCGTTAGTTGGCGGATATGAAAAAATGAAAAAATTAGATAGGATTAATATGATAAACAGGATAATAAAATAGTTATCCAGTAAATCCAGTCTAAAGAAAGTAGATAAGGAAAATTTATGGGATTATCTTTCACATCAGAAATGCAAATAACACTTCCTGATTATTTTAGGGGAGTAAGTCGATATAGAAAAATCAATAAGTTATTAACAATTAATGAATCATGGCAGGAAGAATCATTTAGTCATGCAAAACTATTGTTAAGGCAGATGAAAAAGTTGGAAGCATCAGATCTTGATATGGGAAGTTCAAATTCTGAACACCAGGTATGGTTTAGAATCTTTGGAGATAAAAAACCTGCAGCAGATGTTCCAAAATATGATTCGGATGAAGTTGTTGTAATTTTATTGAGTGTTCTGACAGATGAACAAAAAGTTGTATTGTTTGATGAAAGAAATATTGATTTTTCGTTAGGAATTAAATATTCTGACAGTAAATATGAAAATCGATTTCGAGGTTGTATTTATTTTGAAAATGGTATGATCGTAGGAAATTTCAGAAAGATTAACGAAGAGTTATTTCCAATAAAACAAATAAACATTCCTATTCCGGTTTTACAGCGGATGAATTTAAAATATGAAAAAGCCGGATTGGTAATTGTAACAGGAATTACAGGTTCCGGTAAAAGTAGTACTCTTGATGCAGTAATAAATATGAATAACGAAATGAATGATGCACATATTGTCATTCTTGCTAATCCAATAGAATTTGTACATAGATCGAAAAGATGTATTATAAGACAACGTGAAATAGGGGATGACGTAGTAGATTTTAAAAGTGGTACAAAACAATCATTAAGGCAAGATCCTGATATTATAATGGTTGGTGAGATGCGTGATCCAGATACAATCAGAACAGTTCTTGAAGTAACAGATAGTGGTCATAAAGTTTTTACAACTCTTCATACAAGTTCCGCTGTAGAAAGCATTCACAGAATGGTTGCTGAATTTCCGGCAAATGAACAAGATAGAATTCGTCTTAGACTTGCAGATACTCTTAGTATTGTTTTATCTCAAAAGTTAGTACCGGATAGAAACGGAAGAAGAGTACTGGCCAAAGAGATACTAAATGTTAACTCATCAGTTAGAGCTGCTATTAGAAATAAGAATATTGATGAAATATACCAGATGATTACTCAAGGGAAAAATGCAGGAATGTACACAATGGAACAAAATTTAAATTATTTATTCCAAAAAAATATAATTACAGAAGAAACAGCATTGAATTATTCTAACAGTAGAAAACGAATGAAACAAATAATGTCCTGTTAATATATAGATTTATAAGGATATAGGAGTATGTTTGGTTGATATTTGATATTTTAACTTATATGTACTATAATAAATAAGTATGTTGTTTTTTTTTGACAATTAATTTAAATGAGTAATGAAATTTGATGATATAATGAAAATATTTAAAACCAAAAAAAATAATCAATCATTTGGAATTTTCCATGAGGGTCAATGGGTAAAAATTGCCCACCTGGAATTATCTGAAACAGGTTTTGTAATAAAAGATTTAGTTAGTTCTAAACTTAAATCAAGTTTATTTGATAAAACTATTCCGGATACTGATATTGATACTCAAACGACAGAAGAAAACGATTCTGATTTTAATTATGTTGGTGATGATTTTGAATTGCCGGATCTTTCAGAAGAAAGTATGGGCTTTTCAGGCAATGATTTATTAAATATGGATAATAAAAATCTGAAAGGTTCTGAAGAAGATTTATTAGATATTTTAAGAAAATTTTCATTGGATCAAGGTGTTATTTCATTAAATGCAAATGATGAAAATATTAGTTATCATGAATATGATGAATCAATATCGAAAAAGAATTATAAGAAAGAAATAGAAGCGACTTTTTTAACTCCTGAAGAAAAAAAAGAAAAAAAATATGTTGTTGATTATATCGAAAATTCTGATGAATCTGTTTTGGCTTTTTTATACAAAGGAGAGTTTGAATTATTAGAATATCTGGAAGATGTTAACCGGGTAATTTGTAAAGACAAATTATTATACAATCATATTGCTATAAATGAGTTGAGTTTAATTAATTTTATTATTGCTAATCACACATTACCGGAAGATGAAAATGTGTTGATTTTATATTTGGATTCTGATTATAAAATTGGAGTGGTTGTAAATGGTGATTGTTATGTGAAAAACTTTTCCATCGATGTACCAGAAGCTCCAATTCATGAAATGAGGCAGACAGTATATTCTAAGATCATGCTTGAAAAAGATTCATCAAATATTGATATTACAAAACATATCATTATTTCAGGGGAAATGAGTAGCGAAGATGATATTGAGTTTTTTAAGGATAAACTTGGAAGTAAATCAGTAGTTGAGCGAGTACGTTTTCGAGATATTGAAAAAAATGATGAAACGTCTCCTGAACAAATTTCAAAATTTGCTCTTCCATTATCCTTAGCCTGGCGTGTACTTATTAATGAAGAAGAATTGATTTATCAGAACAATTTATTACCACAGAAAATCATAGATGGGCAAAAACATTTTAAATTATCATGGCATGGATATATTATACTAGTAGTATTATTTATTTTAACATTTTATGGTACGTTTTCAGATTTGAGATTAAAGAATAATATTGCAAGAATTAATAGAGATAATTCAATATTACAACAAAAAATATTGACTAAAGAAAATATTCTGAAAAGAATTAATACAATTGAACAACAAATCAGTATAATTGACAAAGACTATAGCAAAATAACATCAGTTATTGGACATAATAATCAGATGCATTTATTATTAAATAAACTGTCTGTAAGTATGAGTAAAAATACTTTAAGTTGGGTAACTGAATTGTTATGTGATAAAGATGGGATTTTGTTAAAAGGAAGTACTACGAAGAGGACAAACGTAATAAAGATTTCTGAAATTTTACCAGGCTGTACAATTCTGAGCGTAATAGAAACAAAAAAAGTTAATTATCCGGTATGGGATTTTCAATTAAAATTTGATTATCCTCAGCCTATTAATATTAAAAAGGATGATGTAAATAACAATGAAATTTAATCTTAAGTTTATACCATATACTATTAGAAATACTCTTGTTTTGGGAATAATATTGATTATTGTTTCATCAATAGTTGGTTTTCTTGTAATAAAAAAAGTTAAAATTTATCGGGAATTAAGTGCAGAAAAATCAAAATTAGAATTAAGATTGACAGAAATAGATCAAATACTTCCAGATAATGAAGGTGAAAAAAGAATTACTGAAGCTTTAAGATTATTGGATGAAAAACAAAGAAGTCAGGAAAAAATTGTAACAAAAGAAGATTTTCCAACAGATACATACGAATATTTAATTGGCCTAAGTAATCGGGGACCAGGTCGTCAGAAATTTGATTTTGAAATTGAGAATACCGGTACTCAGGTTGGAGAATTTTCTAGTAATCATTATTTAATTAAAGGTGCCGGGCATATCCGAAAATTAGTTGATTTTATTAATGAAATTGAAAGACAAACAAGATTATATACACTTGAGAACCTAAATATTTTTTCTCAATCAGTAATTAGAAGAGATACTGTATTTTTTACTTTTGATTTAAAAAGTTATTTTTCAAGTAATGGATTGGATTTGGAAAAAATTCCTTATAAAAATCTTGATAAGGAAAATATAAAATATAATCCATTTTTCCCGAGAATACATCCAATATATATGAAGAAATCTGATAAATATTTAATAAATATTGATGCTGCTAAAATGATTAGTTTAACGAAAGATATGGTTATACTTCAATATAATGGTCAGATGAAAGTTCTAAAACATGGGGATAGAGTTATGTTTGGGAAACTCTATAGAATTGACTGGAAAAAACAGATAGCAATATTTAAAATAAATAAAATTGGTATCACAGAAACAAAAATTCTTTATTTAAAATAGGATAAGCATGAATAAAAAATATTTTATCTTAATCTCAATCATTTTCATTTTTATGGGAAATGTATTTGCACAAACAAGTTCTTATACTAATGAAGGGTTTATCACAATTGCTCCTGATACACCATTTCCACAGGCAATTAGTACACTTGAAATATTGGCCCAAACTTACAAATCTTCCAAAATTATGAATATGAGTTCTTATACAGGAGTTATAGGAGTTCCTGTAAATCAAGTGTTATGGGAAAACGCACTTGATTTAATTGTTAATTATAACAATTTAGTTTTGGAAGAACTTCCTGGCACATATATAGTCAAAGATCGTAAAATAAAACAAACTAAACTTGAAACCGCAGAAGTAAAAATAAATTCAAGACAAATAAAAATTAGTTCAATTTTCTTTACCGCTGATAGATCTTTGTTAAATAATTTAGGTATTGATTGGTCAACAATTGTTAATGGAAAAGTAGCGTCAAGTGCACATTTTTCGGGTGGAGAAAGAGTTGCAGGGGAAATTTTTGAAGGTGCTGTAACAAAGTCCTTTAGTTCAGGTAATTTCTTATTGGATGTTAATGCTCTTATAAGAATTATTGAACGAAATGAAATGGGTGAAATCATTGCAAGACCAAATGTTACTGTATTATCTGGAAAAGAAGGATTTCTACAGGTTGGTAAAGATTTTTCAATCAGATCAAGAGATTTTCAGGGAAATGTTAGAGAACAGTTTTATAATACTGGTGTAATTTTGAAAGTTACTCCGGTAATTTTGGAAGATAGTGTTAACCAGGCAATTCATTTGATTACAGATATAGAAAGAAGTGATGTAATTCCAGGAGAAATAACAACTATTGTTAATAAAAGCAGTTCAAAAACAGAAGTTCTCCTATATGATGGTGAAGAAACAGTTATTGGTGGTCTTTTTACAAAAGAGAAAACTATAGTAAGATCAGGAGTTCCAATTTTAAAAGATCTGCCATGGTGGGTTTTGGGTATCAGATATCTTACTGGTTATGACAAAACTGAGAGTAATGAAAAAGAGATGATAATCATCCTCAAAGCTGAAATTATGGATATTGCTACAGATAGAAAAATAGCTGATAAAATTTCAATAAAAAATCAAATTGAATTAGCAAGATCAAAATTTAATGAAGATCAAACTCTCTTTGTTAATTCTGGAAAAAATCATATAGAAACAAAATCTAAACCTGTTGATGCACCTTTCGAAGTCGTTCCTCAAAAGGAAGATGATGTAGATCAAATTTCTGTCATTGCTGAAAAAGAAATTGTCGAACTTGATATAGTAGAGGATAAATACCCTGAAGAGATAGATAACCAGACCAGTATAAAAGAGGAAAAAGAAATTCCAGAACTTGAGTTAGTAGAACAAACCTATCCAGAGACTATAGATAGTCAAACTGATATAGAGAATGATACAAAAAACTTAATAGAAACTGAAGAAAAATATATTGAAACACCAATAAGTTCTCCTCCTATTGAAGAACCATCTGAAATAGTTGTTGAAGAAACTAATGAGGTTGTAATTGAAGAAGTGATAGAACCGGTTGTAGAAGAGATTCCTGAAGTTGCTAATGAAAAAGTAATAGAACCAATTGTTGAAGAAGTTATTA
Organism: Fidelibacterota bacterium; assembly: GCA_029939785.1. Classification (GTDB taxonomy): domain Bacteria; phylum Fidelibacterota; class UBA2242; order UBA2242; family JAFGTP01; genus JAOZSG01. The sequence continues at coordinate 10,637 of JAOZSG010000067.1, forward strand.
TTCAAAAACCTTTGGATACACAAAAAATTGTACTCACTAATAATACTGTTATTTTTGATGATATTTATTTTGATATGAATGAATGGAAACAGCCATCAAAGGAATTTAATACAGATTATGAGAAAAATATTTATCAAGCTGCAATTTGTTTAAAAAAGTATAAAAAATTAAATATTTTACTAAGAGGTTATTCTGATACAACCGGATCAAAGGTCTATAATGAATATCTGGCACAAAGACGGTGTGAAACAATTGGAAATGCTATACTGGATAATTTTTCAGAAACAGAAAGAAAATTCTATCAGGATAAAATTTATGTGAAAAGTTTTGGTGAAAATTCACTGTTAAATCGTAGGGTAACAATAAATTTATCCGGAAGTCCGGACGGTAAAAAATTATACAATAAAATCACTGGAAATAATATCAAAGAAAGTATTCCAAAACAAAATATTGATCAGGATAATTATTCAAATATGAATTATGAATATATTGAAGATATAATGGTTTTATATAAATTGGGACTTTCATCATATAATAAAGATAAAAAGGATGAAGCAAAAAATATATTTTCAAAAATTATTGAGTTAGATCATATTCATCCGTTAGTAGATAATGCTCAATGGTGGATTGGTGAAATATATTTTAAAAACAAAGAATATGAAATTGCACTTGTAAACTATGCGAAAGTGTCTGAGTTTGGTGATGGTAATAAATCACCTTATGCACATTATAGAATGGGGTCATGTTACTGGCATTTAGATCAGACTGAAAAAGCAATAGATATACTACAAGAAGTTTCAATAAAATATCCTTTGGCTATTGAGGAAATTAAAAAGGCTAATATACTTATTGATATAATTCAAAATAAAGAAATTGAGAATGAATAATTTTATTTATCTTAATTTTTTGGAGTTTTTCAAATGACAAAAAAAATAATTAATATATTTTCTATTCTGCTATTATCAATAATATTGTGTTCTTTATTTAGTTGTGATGGAGATGTTGTTTCACCTGATACTATTCAAGCACCAATTGATATTAAAGTAATAAAACTTAATAATGCAGAATTAAGACTTTCGTGGAGTTACTTCAGTGGTAGTGATACTCTCGTATTTCGCATCGCGAAAAAAATTGGAACTGGTGATTGGGATTTGGACTACTATTATACAATAAATAATTTTTTAAATGATCCAATTGCACTACCAACTAATGAAGTCAATGTTTATAAAATACAGGTTCAAAATATTTCAAACGGAAAAGAATCAGACTATTCAGATCAGATTCCTTACTTTCCGGAAAATATAGAACCTTCTGATTTAAAAATGTATATCACATCATCTGATTCTGTTTTGGTTAATTGGATAGATAATTGTGTTGGAGAAGATGGTTTTCGGGTTGATAAAAAGGTAGGGAATAATAGTTGGGAAGAAGAATATCAAATATTATTACCTAATACTACATATTTTTATGATACAACTGTCTTTGGCGATTCTGTTCATTATCGAGTTTCTGCTTTTGTTGGAGAC
>JAOZSG010000068.1 GCA_029939785.1 Fidelibacterota bacterium
TCTAATGACCGAAGTAGAATTAAAAATCATCGCACGTGGTACCCCTGGTTTAGTTGGAGCAGATCTTGCAAATCTTGTAAATGAAGCAGCATTACTTGCAGCAAGAAAAGGTAAAGACAAAGTCGATATGAACGACTTTGAAGATGCAAAAGATAAAATTATGATGGGAAAAGAACGCAAGAGTATGGTCATATCGCCAAAAGAAAAAGAACTTACAGCATACCATGAAGCCGGACATGTTTTAACAGCAATGAATATCGAAGGTGCTGATCCTATTCATAAAGTAACAATTATCCCACGTGGTAGAGCCATGGGTGTAACTCATCAACTTCCATTAGATGATCGTCATAATTACTCAAGAACTTATATATTAGGAAGATTATGTATTTTACTTGGTGGCAGAACCGCAGAACAAATTGTTTTTAATGAATTGAGCACAGGTGCCGGAAATGATATTGAACGTTGTACAGCATTAGCAAGAAAAATGATTTGTGAATGGGGAATGAGTGATAAACTCGGACCAATTACTTTTGGGAAAAAAGAAGAAGAGATATTCCTTGGAAGAGAAATCGCACAACATCGAGATTTCAGCGAAGATACTGCAAAAACTATTGATAATGAGGTTAGAAAGATTATAGATGATGCATCAGAAAGAGCCTTAAAAATTCTTAGTGAAAAGAGAGAGCAATTGGAATCACTTGCAAAAGCTTTATTAGAATATGAAGTTCTTGATAATGTTGAAATAACAAAAATTCTTAATGGTGAAAAAATTAAAACTAATCAAAATAATAAAGAAAATACTATAGATATTAAAATAGATGATAAAAAAGAGCAAAGTAAAAAAGATGAAACACCTTCTAACGGAGAAATAATTGCTTAGACAGATAAAAACGAATGATATCAATCATCTATCTCAGGAAATGCAATATATTCATGTAGAAAATGCAGGTATAAATAAAATGCAGCCTAAAGGAGAATTCTTAGTATTAAAGACTTCTCCTTTGAGAACACCAGCCTGCAATATTTTAAAACAACAAATGTTATCAATAGGTGGTGAATGTGCTGTAGCAAAGGGCATTGTAAATTGTAATATTGAATCTTCTCCGGCCATTTTAATGGGTACACGAAAACAATATTTAAGTTTAATAAAAAGTCTTACTGGTCAATGTTTTGGTCTTGAAGATTTAAAGGAAGAACTGTTACGCTATTTTAATAAAGTTGGTAAATTAAATTTCACAACACTAAATCATACTTTCGATTTATCAAAAAAAACTCTTCTAATGGGAATATTAAACCTTACTCCTGATTCATTTTCTGATGGAGGAAAATATAATTCAGAAGATTTAGGTGTTGAAAGAGCATTAAAAATGATTGATGATGGTGTGGACATTATTGATATAGGAGGAGAATCTACAAAACCAGGGTCCAATAGAACCAGTCAAAAGGAAGAACTGGAAAGGATAATTCCCATTATAAAAAAATTGCGAAAAAAAACAAACATTCCAATATCAGTTGATACATATAAATCTAAAGTAGCCGAGGCGACTTTAGATGAAGGTGCAGATATTATTAATGATATTAGTGGATTAATGTTTGATCCCGAAATGAGTAAGATTATTGTAAAATATAATGCAGGTGCAGTTTTAATGCATATCAAAGGTACTCCAAAAAATATGCAAATCAACCCTCAATATGATAATCTTATTGACGAAATTTTAATTTATCTCCAAAAGTCTGCCCAATTATTGATGGATACCGGTTTGAATAAATCAAATATAGTAATTGATCCAGGAATAGGTTTCGGAAAACAATTGGAAGAAAATTATACAATTCTACGTTATCTCGGAGAATTTAAATCTTTAGAACAACCTATCCTTGTAGGACCTTCACGAAAATCTTTTATTGGAAATTTACTTAACTTGCCTGTAGATGAAAGACTCGAAGGAACAATTTCATCTATTGCCTGCTCAATAATGAATGGAGCCAATATAGTCAGAGTTCACGATATTAAAGAAACCTACAGAACTATAAAAATTGCTGATAAAATTATGGGTAAATATTAAAAATGGAATTATTTTCAATAAAATTTATCACAGTTACTCTTTGGGATATTATTGATATTTTAATTGTATATTTTGTATTTTTATATCTTTACCAATTTTTCAAAGATTCACGTGCAGGTCATATGATTATAGGTCTGATAATTATTTTCATGTTATCTTTTTTTGCAACTTTGGCCAATCTACAATCTTTATCATTCATATTAGGAAATTTACAAACTATTTGGGTTATCGCTTTTGTCATTATTTTCCAACCGGAATTAAGACGAATTTTAATTAACATCGGTCAAAGTCGATTTTTATCACGGTTTCTACATAAATCAAGTTCACATTTGTTAGAGGAAGTTCTGGAAGCATCTCAGGAATTATCAAGAAGAAAATGGGGTGGTTTGATTGTTTTAGCGAGAGAAGGAAGATTAAAATACATAAAAGATCAGGGGACAGAGCTTAACGCTGAAATTACATCAAATTTATTAATATCTATTTTCAATCCTGAATCACCACTTCATGATGGAGCCGTACTGATTCAAAATAATATGATTGAAACAGCTGGTTGTATATTACCATTATCTCAAAATCCTGACCTTGGACCTTCTGTCGGAACAAGACATAGAGCAGCTTTGGGACTTTCAGAAGAATCTGATGCCGTTATTGTTGTTGTTTCAGAAGAAACTCAGCAAATATCTGTCGCCTGCCAAGGCATGTTTTATAGAAGATTAGATGAAGATACTTTGCGTGGTCTTTTAAATAAATTATTTTTTAGTAATAAAGTTGAAAAATAAGTTCTTTTTTTTGTCCAATAATACTACAAATCCAACAACTTATTAATCATTACAATAGCCAGAGTATTAACATTTAATATTATTTTACTTTAGAAGATGTTTGGATTTTGTGTTTTTTTTTAACAAATTATGTGGCTTTTTCACAACAATATTAAATATTTTAAATTGATAAGGATAAAACTATTAAATTTTACCAAAATAACAAATTAGGGTCAAATAAGAATAACGTTTTGCAAATTAGATTAATATTTTTACTGTTTATTTTAATTCAAACAAGTTTATCTCAGGATTTACTAAATCCAATAAAAGAATTCAAAGAGATTAATACTACAGTCAAAGAACTAGAAATAGATTCAACTTTAATAAAAGTAAGAATATGGGGAGAAATAATAAATCCCGGAGTTTATATCATTCCAAAATCTAGTTCATTACTCGATATTATAGCTATTGCCGGAGGTCCGAAAGAAAAGGCAAATTTAAATAATGTTTGTATTATTTCTTCTACCACATCACAAATTGCCGGTGAATATAAAACAGTAAACTTATTTTCTATGTTAAAAACCGGTAAAATTGATAAAATCCCAAAAATTCAAAATAATACAATTATAATATTAGAAAAGAGTGGTAAACAAAAATTCCTAAAAGGTTTAACACTAACTTCAAAAATTATAAATGTCATTTCGATATTTTTATTTATATACTATTACCTAAAATAATTGACTTAATAAAAAATTAATATTCTTAAGGAGTTTAATCAGAATGGATGAAATTGATGTAAAAATGTTAAATATTTTACAAAATAATGGAAGAATACAAAGAAATAAAATAGCTGAACAAGTTGGACTAACAATTCCTGCCGTTAGTGAAAGAATGAGAAAACTTGAAGAAAAAGGAATAATAAACGGATATCACGCCAAACTTAATAACTCAGCTATTGGCAAAGATGTTACAGCCTTTGTTTTTATTATTACATCACCATCAAATAAATATGGGAATTTTGTAAAAAAAGCACGCGAAGAAAGTGATATAATAGAATGTCATTCAGTAACTGGTGAAGGTTCACATTTACTAAAAATACAAACAGAAAATACAACTACACTTGAACATTTACTTGCGACAATTCAATCATGGGATGGAGTGCTACAAACACGTACTTATATTGTACTTTCAAGTTATAAAGAACATTCAGCATTAAAGCCTGCTGAAAATTTAATAAAAAAGAAATAGTAAGAAAATCCAATGAATATAGATTTTGAAAAAGAAATAAAATTTTTATCCAAAAACATTAGTGACTTACGGGGGTTACTTTGACGTTGATAATAAAAATAACCAATTAAGTAAACTCCGAAAACAAACTAATGAGGAAAATTTTTGGCAGGATCAAAAAAATGCTCAAGCCATAACTCAACAAATTAGCCATTTTGAAAATACTGTTAATAAATATAATGATATTGTAAAGCAACTTGGTGAAATTGAAGAATTTTTTGAATTATCTCAACTTGAAGATGATAGAACCTTACTCGAAGAAGTTGAAAACTTACTTCAACCACTTCAAGTGAAAGTTAACGATCTTATACTTAAAAGCAAATTAAGTGGAGAAGATGATGATAAAAATGCAATATTAACTATTCATCCCGGGGCTGGTGGAACAGAATCGCAAGACTGGGCAGAAATGTTAATGCGTATGTATCTCCGTTGGATTGAAAGAAGTGGTAGAAAAGGAAAAATTCTTGATTTAATAAAGGGTGAAGAAGCCGGAATTAAGGATGTTTCCATTGAAGTCAGTGGTGATCATGCATTTGGATATTTAAAAGCTGAAGCAGGAGTTCACAGACTTGTAAGAATATCACCTTTTGATTCACAATCACGTCGTCATACGTCTTTTGCTTCAATATTTGTATATCCGGAAATAGATGACGATATAGAAGTAGAAATAAATCAGCAGGATTTAAGGATAGATACTTATAGGGCGAGTGGTGCCGGAGGACAACATGTGAATAAGACAGACTCAGCCATCAGAATTACCCATCTTCCATCCGGAATCGTAGTTCAATGTCAGAATGAACGATCTCAATTTAAAAATAAAGCAAGTGCAATGAAAATGTTGAAAGCACGACTTTACCAGAAAGAAAAAGATGAGCGAGATAAAGAAAAAAATAAAATAGAAGAAAATAAAAAAGATATTGCATGGGGAAGCCAGATCCGATCTTACGTATTTCAACCTTATACAATGGTAAAAGACCATCGTACAAATGAAAATACCGGAAACATACAGGCGGTCATGGATGGTGACATTGATAATTTCATTCATGCATATCTTTCAAAGCAAGTTAAAACTGGAGAATAAAATTGGCAACTGATAAATCAATAGGAAAATCTTTAGCAGAGATTATAGAAGTAAGAAAAGATAAACTAAAACAACTACGTGAACTTGGGATAAATCCCTATCCCTATGAATACAAAAGATCACATTTTTGTAATGATATTATTAACAACTATACTGATATAAAAGAAAAAGTTGTGGTAAAAGTAGCCGGACGTCTATCATCAATCCGTCAAATGGGTAGGGCAAATTTTGCTGATATCCAAGATAGTTCAGGAAAAATTCAAGTATTTTTACAAGAAAAAAAATTAGGCAATTTAGGATATAAATTATTCAAATTACTAGATCTTGGTGATATAATAGGAGTTGCCGGTACTGTTACAGAAACCCGAACAGGACAGATAACAATTTTTGCAGAAGAATTGACTATTCTTTCCAAAAGTTTACGACCACTTCCTGTCGTCAAGGAAAAAGACGGAAAGGTTTACGATGCTTTTAAAGATAAGGAACAACGTTACAGACAGCGTTATCTTGATCTAATCGTTAATCCTGAATCAAAGAATGTATTTGAAACCCGTAGCAGATTAACTCAATGGACTCGTGATTTTTTAAATAACCGGGGGTACCTTGAAGTTGAAACTCCAATTTTACAACCATTATATGGCGGGGCCTCTGCTACTCCATTTAAGACTCATTATAATGCATTGAACAGAGAATTTTTCTTGCGAATCGCAGATGAATTATATTTAAAAAGATTAATTATTGGTGGTTTTGATAAAGTATATGAAATATCAAAAAACTTCAGAAATGAAGGTGTTGACAGAACTCATAATCCGGAATTCACGGCATTAGAATTTTATGAAACTTATGTTGATTATAACTATATGATGGATTTTGTTGAGGATCTTTTCCATAATCTTTGTGAAAGACTGGGCAAATCAATATTCCATTACGATGAACATGAGATAGACATATCTCAACCTTTCCAACGAAAAACAATGTTTGAATTGTTAGAAGAATATACAGGCTTAAATCTCAAAGAAGCGGATGAAGATGAAATGAAAAATGCATGTGAATCAAAGGGAATAAAAACAGAAAGTACCGATCATTACGGTAATTATATTGAATATCTGTTTGATCGATTTGTTGAACCAAATCTTATTCAACCTACGTTTGTTATGGACTATCCAAAAGCAATTTCACCATTAGCAAAAATTAAACGTGATGGATCAGATCGGATAGTGGAACGATTTGAACTATTCATAGGGGCAAAAGAATTTGCCAATGCTTTTAGTGAACTAAATGATCCCATTGATCAGGAAGAACGCCTCAGAACTCAAGAAAGACTTGGTGCAGAAGGTGATGCAGAAGCACAGACCTATGACAAAGATTTTATCACTGCTATGGAATATGGAATGCCTCCTACAGGTGGTGTTGGGGTCGGTATTGATCGAATGACTATGCTTTTTACAAACCAAAGTTCAATAAGAGATGTTTTACTTTTTCCACAAATGAAATATTAGGATAAACTGAATTTTTTATGAATTTTTCTTACTTTATTGCCAGGCGACATTTACTTGGACACCATAAAATTGGCTACATTTCATTTATCAGTATCTTTTCTGTAATTGGACTTGCAGTTGGTGTTGCTGCATTAATTTTGACAATATCTATATTAAACGGTTTTGAAAATGAATTAAAGTCCAAACTTATAGATTTTGATTCTCATATAAGGTTGAATCTACATTATCAGGACTCAATGGATTCAACCAAAGTAATAGAAGAAAAATTACAAAAAATTCCGGAAATAGAACATCTTGTTCCCTACATTCATCGGCATGTAATGATCAGAAATAAGAATTATACAGATGGTGTAATCATTGAAGGAATTCCCGAGAATGACTTAGGCTCTTCTCTTAATGTTAGCAAATTCATCAAACAAGGTAAATTGGAATTCACAACTGAAAATGGAAAAAATGGAATAGTATTAGGAGAAAAATTAGCGGAGAAACTTAATCTTAAACTTGGTGATAAAGTATATCTTTTTCAACTTCACGGAACAAAAGGAATTGGGAGCAGACCTAAAATTGGCATTTTTATAGTCACAGGGTTATATAATTCCGGAATTTCTGATTATGATGATATTTTTGTTTATACAGGAATTACAGCTGCTCAAAATCTTTTTAATATTAAGAACTCCTTTTCTGGTTTTCAGATAATGTTACATAATCCCGCAGATGCTGACAGAGTATCTGATGAAATTGACGAACTTTTAGGTTTTCCTTATAATGCTATGAGTTGGAATCATCTGCATGCAAATCTTTTTGAATGGCTTAGAGTTCAGAGATTTCCGGTAATATTAATATTTGGGTTAATAACTGTCGTCGCAGTTTTTAATATTGTCAGTTCTCTTATGATGATAGTAATTGAAAAGACCAGAGATATCGGAATTTTAAAAAGTTTCGGAGCAAGCAATGGAAAAATCACAAAAATATTTTTGTATGAATCTACAATTATCGGTTTTGTTGGTGTTTCATTGGGATTTACACTGGCTTTAATTATTGCCTGGTTACAAAATAATTATTCAATCATTTCCATTCCTGAAGATGTATATTTTATGAATAAACTTCCTGTTTTACTTGACTGGAGAAATTTTTTATATATTGGACTGGGTGCACTCTTTTTTTCTGTGACTGCTACTATATATCCGTCAATTAAAGCAAATAAACTTTCGCCGAGTGAAGCAACCAAATACGAATAATATGCAAAAAAATATAATAAATCTAATAACATTAAGATATTTCTTTTCAAAAAAAAGAACTGGTCTTATTTCTTTTACTTCCTGGATTTCTATAATTGGTGTAGGTCTTGGTGGATTTGCATTAATGTTCACTCTTAGTGTATTAAATGGTTTTGAACAGGAAATTCAAAATAGATTAATCGATTTTGAATCACATATTAACATTACCGGAGATAAACTTACGCAATCTGATTTAGAATTAATAAAAGATTCACTCGATCCAAAAACAATAAAATCTATATTACCAAGTGTTACAAATAAAGCAATCTTAACAACAAGTTATAAAGATGCTGTAGTAAAGATTAAATCAATTAATTCAGTATCAAGAGAAAATATGTTTCATCGGGAATCAATAATAATTCGTGGCTCAAATTCTTTTGAGACATCAATTTCTGATCTTCCGGGAATTATTCTTGGCTATCGGCTTGTAGATCAGATGGCTCTTTATATTGGTGATACTGTAAATGTGGTTAATCCGTTAAAAATCGGAAGTACATTTAATATTCCATTTGTTGGAAAATTTATACTTACCGGTGTTTTCAGACTTGATCTATTCGATTATGATGATAATGTTGCATTCATTGACATAAAAAATGGACAACGAATCTTTAATAAACCTGATGAATTCACAGAAATCAATATTAAACTTACAGATTATAAACTTCATAAATATATTATCCCGGAATTAGAAAAAATTCAAAATAAAAATTATAATTTTCATACATGGGAAGATCTTCATAAAACTCTTTTTGGAGCTATGCAACTGGAAAAATATGGAAGTTTTGCTGCATTATGTTTCATTATACTTGTAGCAGTTTTTAATCTTACCAGTTCACTTGTGATGCTCGTAATGGAAAAAATACGCGAAATAGGAATGTTGCAGGCACTTGGTATGAATAGAAGCCAATTACGACTAATTTTTTTAAGATTGGGAATCCTTACAGGAAGTATTGGATTAATTACAGGTCTCTCTATTTCTATCCTTATTTCTCTATTACAACAATATTTTAAGTTCATTCCCCTACCCTCAGTTTACTTTATTCCCTATTTACCGGTACAGGTTCAGGGATTAGATATTATATTAATTCTATTTACCGGCTTATTAATGATTATTTTTGGTGTTATTTATCCTGCATGGAAAGTCAGTAAACTAATGCCTCTGGAGGCTATTCAATATGAAAAATGATACTTCAATAATTTTAAAAGTAAATAATCTTTCAAAAAAATATATAAATGATAGCAATGATATTACAGTTTTTGAGAATATCGATTTTTCAATTAACGAAGGTGAAATTGTATCATTAATGGGCCCATCCGGTATAGGTAAATCTACACTATTAAACATTCTTGGAACCCTTACAAAACCTGACACAGGAAATATTATTTATGATAACGTAGATCCATTTACTCTTTCAGATAAAAAACTTGCAAAATTTAGAAATGAGAAAATTGGATTTGTTTTCCAATTTCATCATCTCTTACCTGAATTTTCAGCCCTGGAAAATGTATATATGCCTTCAATAATATATAAACCATTTACTAATAAAATTAAAAATGAAGCTTTAGAAATCCTAAAAAGTGTAGGTTTAGAGCATAGAATAAACCATCGTCCATCAGAACTTTCCGGTGGAGAAAGACAACGTGTTGCAATAGCTCGTGCGATGATAAATAATCCAAAAGTAATACTTGCTGATGAACCTTCCGGAAATCTGGATGTTGATAATAGTCAAAAGTTAGTTGACTTGTTATTAGAATTAAGTCAGATTTCTAAACGAACATTTATTATTGCGACCCATAATCCTTCTATTGCCAAAAGGACTGACAGAATTTTATATATGGATGGGAAAAAAATAACATCAACTCCAAAGAATAATTGACATCTGATTATATAGTTAATAGATTAGAATGATGAAAGTAATAATCTTAATATAGAAAATAAATATGAATAAAAATTTTTCAAAAAGAATACAAGAAATTATAATATCAGCTCGTGAAGAAGCTATTCGTCTAGAAAATAGCCAGGTTGGCTCAGAACATCTACTTCTCGGAATTTTAAAGATAGAAGAAACTCCTATTCGACGATTAATCCAATCTTACGAATTTGATGTAAATGACATGATAGCAACATTAGAAGAATATGCAGAAAAAAGTAGTGGTTCAAGGGTTCTTGGCTCACTTCCACTAAGTAAAGGAGTAGAACTTGTTTTACGTAACACCTATAAAGAAGCAAAATCCTTAAATGCAGAAATAATAACCGATGAGCACATTATTCTATCCATCCTAAAAACTAATGAAGGACTTGGTGCAAAAACCCTCAGCGAATTTGGCATCACTTATAAAAATTTTAATGATCGAATAAAGAATCACTTATTTCATGCAAAAGATGTATCTGCAACACAAAAAGCTAAAACCAAAACCCCAGCTCTTGATCATTTTTCACAAGATATAACTGAACTGGCAAGAAAAGGTAAACTTGATCCTGTTATTGGCAGAGATAAGGAAATCGAACGACTTGCTCAAATATTATCGAGAAGAAAAAAAAATAATCCTGTATTAATTGGTGAACCCGGAGTAGGTAAAACAGCTATTGTAGAAGGTCTTGCTCTTAGAATTATTAGTAAACATGTTCCACGACTTCTTTATAATAAAAAGGTTGTTTCCTTAGATCTTCCTGCAATTGTTGCCGGAACAAAATATCGAGGACAATTTGAAGAACGCTTAAAAAAAATAATGATTGAACTTGAAAAATCCGATGAAATAATTCTTTTCATTGATGAACTTCATACTATTGTAGGTGCAGGCGGAGCAGGAACATCACTTGATGCATCAAATATGTTTAAACCTGCACTCGCAAGAGGAACCTTGCAATGTATTGGAGCAACAACTATCGATGAATACAGAAAAAATATCGAAAAAGACGGAGCTTTGGAAAGACGATTTCAGGAAATAAAAGTTGATCCACCTTCTACTTCTGAAACAGTGGACATTTTAAAAGGTTTACAACAAAAATATGAAGAACATCATGGTGTTAAATACACTGAAGAATCTATTATCAAAGCAGTAGAACTCAGTGAAAAATATATTTCCGATAATTTTTTACCAGATAAAGCCATTGATATTATGGACGAAGCCGGTTCAAAAGTTCATATTCACAAAGTCATTGTTCCTGAAGAAATAGTATTATTAGAAAAAGATCTGGAACATGTAAGAAATAAAAAAGAAGAAGTTGTATTAGAACAAAATTTTGAAAAAGCTGCAAGACTCCGTGATCAGGAGAAAAAATTAAAAACAAGTCTGAGTGAGCTAAAAAAAGTTTGGAATGACGATTCTGCAAACAATCCAATTACTGTTACTTCGGAAGATATGGCAGACATTGTTACTCTAATGACAGGAATTCCAGTAAATCGTGTTTTAGAATCAGAAAACCTAAAACTTATTAATATGGAAGAAAAATTACAAAAATATATTATTGGGCAAGATGAAGCAATTTCTACATTATCAAAAGCAATAAGACGATCACGTGCCGGATTAAAGGATCCTTCACGTCCAATTGGTGTTTTTCTTTTTCTTGGTCCAACAGGTGTGGGCAAAACAGAATTATCAAAAGTGTTGGCAAAACATTTATTCAACAAATATGATTCTCTTATCAAAGTTGATATGTCCGAATATATGGAAAAATTTGCTGTATCTCGCCTGATAGGTGCTCCTCCGGGATATGTTGGATATGATGAAGGAGGAGAACTTACCGAACGAGTAAGACGTAATCCTTATTCAGTAGTACTTTTTGATGAAATTGAAAAAGCACATCATGATGTATTTAATATACTGCTACAAATTTTTGATGATGGAACCCTTACAGATAGTTATGGAAGAAAAATTGATTTTAAAAACACCATAATTATAATGACAGCAAATATTGGAACAAAAAAAATTGATTCAACTACAATTGGTTTTGGAGATGATGATAAGAAATCATCCCATGAGACAGCAAAAAATGCAATATTAAAAGAAACTCGTAAACTATTTAATCCTGAATTTATTAATAGAATAGATGAATCAATTGTTTTCAAACATCTCGTCAAAGATGTTA
>JAOZSG010000371.1 GCA_029939785.1 Fidelibacterota bacterium
AAGACAAAATTAAAAGATTTAAATTAAAAGATCTTTTAGCATCATCTGATGAAAAAAAGGATAGTGTTGAACCGAATTTTAAGGAATATTCAGTAATTAGAGATTTTATTTCTAAACAAAGTGAAAGAAAAGTATTTCCAAATGATCATTTTGAATTCGATTTAGCTATGGATTCCCTTGATAAGGTTAGTTTCCAAGTATTCTTGAAAAAAACATTTGGAGTTGATATAAAAGAAATTCATTTAGAAGAAAATCCGACGGTAAAAAAGATGTCTGAATACATCCGAGAAAAATCAAAAAAAATGAAATTGGAAATAGTAAACCTTAGTGATATTTTTCATGAAAAAGTCATAGTAAATTTACCTAAAAGTGGTTTTACCCATTTATTTATTAAAAATGCTTCAAAACATTTATTCAATTTATATTTTAGAATCAAAATTAATAATAAAGAAAATATTCCGGAAGCACCTTTTATTTTGGCACCAAACCATCAAAGTTATATGGATGGATTATTGGTTACAATGGGTTTAACAAATAGTCAGGTAAAACAAACTTATTTTTACGCTAAAGAAAAACATGTTAGAAAACCATGGGTTAAACGATTTGCTAATAAAAATAATGTTATTGTAGTTGATATAAATAATGATCTTAAATTATCTTTACAAAAACTAGCTTCTGTTATCAAACAAAATAATAATATAATTATATTTCCAGAAGGAACAAGAACAAATGATGGTGAATTAGGTGATTTTAAAAAAACTTTTGCAATATTATCAAAAGAATTAAATGTACCTGTTGTACCGGTATGTATCAAAGGTGCATATAATGCACTTCCAACCGGTAAGAAAATGCCAAAACCAGCAACCAAAATTTCAATATCCTTTTTAAAACCGGTTATGCCTAAAGATAAAACAGCTGAACAGATTAGAGATTTAATTAAAAGTGAAATTGAAAATAATTTAAAATAGTAGTAAGGAATATCAATTGAATCAGAAAAAAATATTATCACTTTATTCAGGTGGTCTTGATTCAAGATTATCAATTAAATGGCTAAAAGAAAAAGGGTATTTAGTAACAGCAATACATTTGAACCTCCCATTTATTTCACAAAAAGATTTGCAAGATGATTTTATTGAAAAAGAAAATATTGAACTTGTTGTTATCAATTGTAGGGAAGGTGAATGCTTCGACAAATATATCTCGATGTTAAAAAAACCATCTTATGGTACCGGCACAAGTATTAATCCATGTATTGATTGTAAAATATATATGTACACACTTGCTAAAGAATACGCTCAAAAAAATGGTTTTGATGCAATTGCTGTTGGTGAAGTTCCAGGACAGAGACCAATGTCGCAATCCGGTAATTCTCCTGCAATCATTGCAAAAGATGTTGATTTTCCTATTGTTAGACCAATGGTAGAATTAAATATTACAGGAAGAAGTCGTAAAACTCAGATGCAAATGGCTGAAAAATATCAGTTTAATTATCCAACTCCGGGAGGTGGGTGTCTGCTTTGTGAAAAAGGTTTGAAAAAACGTTATCAACTATTACTTGACAAAAACCTGTTTAAACCTGAATTAATGCCATTAACCAATATTGGTCGTCATTTTTATATTGATGATAAAGAAGCATGGTATATTGTGAGCAGAAATCAAGAAGAAAGCATTAAGATAGAAAAATATACAAATGTTATACAATCTGATATTGGCAAGCCTGCAGTATGGTATCATTCAGAATTTTTGGATAAGGATAGTTTAGTAACAGATGCCAAAAAACTTCAAAGTGCGTATAGTAAAGTTAAAAATATTGAGATAATCGAAGAATTCAAACAATTTAAGTTATAAAAGTTCTAAATCTATATAGATAGGTGAGTTATATTAGTTTTACAAGAGCAGGTTTACATAATATATCTTATGTCTAATTAGTGGTAGCGTGAGAATTTATGATTGAGTTCCTATTTATCTGTTCAATTTTGTTATCTTAAAAATTAATTTCCATTAAATCCCTGGCTATAGAAATTTCTGTGTTTTTAAAAACACCAATCCGTTCTTTTAATGTTTTATCATCATTATCAGGAAAAACATGTGTAATAATAACTTTCTTGGGTTTTGATGTTTCAATTAGTTTTTTTACTTTTGATGGTGTCATGTGGCATTCAATTGAAAATTCATCTCTACATGAACACTCAACTAATAAGACATCTGCACTGTATGCGGCTCTAATCAGACCTTCTGATAATCCAGTATCACCTGTATAAACAAATATTTTACCATTAGAATCTTCAAATCTATATATGAGACTATGGCTTGAATGATTTGGTAAAAAAACAGATAGTGTATATTTATTGGCATGAAATGTTCCAGGTTCAATTTTTTTATGAAAATATTGTCTTTTCTCGGAATTTATCCAATCACCATATATTTGTTTAAGTTGATTCAATCTCACTTCAAATTCCGAATGTGCATAAATTGGAATTATTTTAGATTCACCATTATATTTTAGTTGATATTTATATGTAAAAAATAATGGAATCAAATCTATAATATGATCAATATGTAGATGGGATAAAAAAATTTTATCAATTTCCCAGATATTCCGACCAGCAATAACTATTTGTCTCACTATACCGGATCCCATATCTAATAACAACGTTTCTCCCTCAATATCAAGTAGATACCCGGGATTACATTTATTTACTTCAGGTATATGTGTTCCACAACCTAATATTGTTAATTTCATAATTATTTCCAAAAACCTTTTTATCAGACAGGATCAACAGGATTTACTGGATAACAATTTTATTATCATGTTAATCCTGTCCAAATTTTTTTTCATTTTTTTATATCCGCCAGCTGGCGGATGACACTACCCTATTATTGAACATCATTATAATCTGATTTAATATAACACACTACTAATCAATCGATTAATACAGGACTATTAATCTTATAGTTTACACATTTTATCGATAAAAAAAAGTTAATACCGTCATGAGAATAAAATATTTAATTTTGAATTGGAATTATCTGAAAATTCATTAATATTATCTTCAAGTAGTTTATTTAAATCTGTTGAACTATCTATTGGTATCCATTTTTTAATTTCAGCATCAACTTTATATTTTTCCAGGAAATATTTTTTCCCTTCGTCGTTAT
>JAOZSG010000069.1 GCA_029939785.1 Fidelibacterota bacterium
AGTATAGTTAATCTCAATTTCACCTTCAATCAATAAAATAATTTCCAGTCTGTTATTTTTTATCGAGATGACTTCACCAACTTCCATTTTTTCTTTTGCAATTTGAAATTCAGGAATAGGAACAGTATATATTGTTTTATTTTTATCAGATGTATCTCCCAGGATTTTCACCATTCCATTTTCATAGGTCAACATTTCAATCAATGTTGGAATATCTTTGAATTTTGGTGTAAGGCCTACACGAACCACATTATCAGAATTTGCCATACATTCGATAATATTTCCTTTAAGATATGCATGAGGAATTCCAGCATTCAGAAATACTGCCTGACCTGGATTTAGATGTATAAGATTTAGAAGAAATATATAAAAAAGACCTATATCATCAGAATATTTTTCTCGTAATTCAAGAAATAATTTTTCTTCTTCAGTTTTATCCGATTTATATTCAATCCTTTTTTGAAGATTTTTAAGGCAAAAATTAAGAGCATCTTTATCAGTCTCATTTCTATTTAGGATTGCTGAGTTAAATAGTTTCAACGATTTTTTTTCATCTTTTGATGTCTTTAAAAATTCAACATTTTCATTACCTGCAAAATCAGCAATTTCCGGATATTTTATCATAACATTTATTATTTCATCAATTTTTCTAAAACCAACAAGTGCTGTTAATGAATCCAGGGCAATCGCAATTTCCGGTTTATGATTATCATCCGGATAATTTTGAGGGTCTTTTTTGTGTAGAAGTACTGCTTGTTGTTTATTCGGATGAGCCTGAATAGAAAGTGCTTCTCCTGCTGATAAAACCTTTAAAAGATAGGGAAGTTTATTACCAAATTTAGAAGCTACATTTTTACCTAATATTTCTACTGGAAACTCTATAATGAGTTCATCCAATCCTGTTCCATTTATTCGCGATGGTGCTTTTGGATGTGCTCCAATCCAGAGTTCGGCATAAGGTTTGTCTTTTTCTGGTTCAATATTTACTAATTTCGGAATAAATGCATCTTTCCCTTTTTGTCCCCATTCATAATTTTGAATTTCATTTTCAAGAACATAGGGTTTTGGTTTAAAAGTCTTATTAATCATGAAAAACCTCATTTAAAATTTATAGGCATGGCAAATATAGTAACCAGTAACCACCATTTATTAATCAAAATTATATTCACTCCAGGGCTGAATTTTTAGTTTATTTACAGTATCTTTTTCCATGGCTTCTATAAAACGCATTGCAATCTGACGATTGGTAATCAGGTTGACATTATAATCCACAGCAGCACGACGAATAAGATATCCATTTGTTAATTCTTCCTGACGATAATTTTTTGGAATATTGATCACGAGGTCAATCTTTCCATCCTTAATATAATCGATTACGTTTGGTTGTTTTTTGTCAAGCGGCCAATACAAAGTTTCAATAGGCAAATCATTATTGGAAAGGAATTTTGCAGTTCCTGATGTTGCATATAGTTTTGCTCCTTTTTTTCGCAAAAAGCGAGCAGCATCAAGCATTTCAATTTTTGATTCAATCGGACCTGTTGAAAGCAATACACTTTTAATATTAAAATCATAACCTACAGAAATGAGCGATTTAACAAAAGCTTCATAAAAATTATCCCCAAGACATGCAACTTCACCTGTAGATGCCATTTCTACTCCTAATGTAGGATCAGCACCTTTAAGACGGGTGAAAGAAAATTGCGATGCTTTTACACCAACATAATTCAATTCAAACAATGATTTTTCAAAAGGCTTCACAGGAACACGCATAATCACTTTCGCTGCCATATCAATAAAATTTTGCTTCATCACTTTTGATACAAAAGGGAAACTTCTGGAGGCACGCAAATTACATTCAATTACTTTTACCTGATTCTGTTTAGCAATAAACTGAATATTAAAAGGTCCGGTAATTTCCAATCGTTTAACTATTTTCCTGACTATTTTTCTTATTCTTCTGATTGTTTCCAGATAAGTTCGCTGAGGTGGTAGTACTAATGTAGCGTCACCGGAATGAACTCCTGCATTTTCCACGTGTTCAGAAATTGCATAAGCTACAACCTCACCATTTTGTGCAACTCCATCAAATTCTATCTCTTTTGCATTTTCTAGAAATTTACTTATAACTGTTGGATATTCAGGCGAAATTGTTACCGCTTTTTTTAGATAACTCTCAAGTTCCACATCATTTGAAGCAACTGCCATAGCAGCACCACTTAATACATAAGAAGGTCTGATAAGCACCGGGTATTCATATTTATTCGCAAAATCCTTTGCCTCTTCTACAGAACTCATCTCTTCCCATGTAGGCTGATCTACAATTAATTCATCAAGTAGATTTGAAAAAGTTCTGCGATTCTCAGCCATATCAATTTTCTCAGGAGAAGTTCCTAAAACTCTAAGTCCTGCCTTATGAAGTTTCAATGCAATATTATTTGGGATTTGTCCGCCGACAGATACAATAATGCCAATTGGATTAAATTCCCGATATATTTCAAAGACATTTTCAAAATTTATATCATCAAAAATCAGATAGTCAAACTCATCATAATCCGTACTAACAGTTTCCGGATTATAATTCAACATAATAGTTTTATAACCAAGTTTACGCAGAGTTTTACCAACATTAACACCACACCAATCAAATTCAACTGAACTACCGATTCTATAAGAACCGGAACCAAGAATCAAAACAGTGTTATTAGGAAGATTTTTTATATCATTTGCCGAACTGTTATAAGTTAGATATAAATAATTTGTTTGTGCTGGATATTCTGCACCGAGAGTATCTATCTGTCTGATGAAAGGTTTAATATTTTCTATATTTCTATAGTCTAAAATATCTTTTGATTTTATACCTAAAATTGATGCAATCTGATTATCAGAAAATCCCCTTTGTTTAGCCATGAGTATAATGTCTTTTGATAAAACATCTGAACAATTTTCTAATATACTTTTTTTAACATCTACAATATTTTTTATTTTATAAAGAAACCATCTATTAATATGGGTCATCTCATGAATTTTTTCCACAGAGTAGCCCATTTCTATTGCATGAGCAACTGCAAATATTCTTTCTTCTGTAGGTTCTTTCAATTCATTATCAAGATCATCAAAAATGAATGCATCATCATTACACACAAGTCCCCGTGCACCGGTTTCCAGCATACGAAGTCCTTTTTGAAGTGCTTCTTCAAAATTTCGCCCTATTGCCATGATCTCGCCAACAGATTTCATTCCTGTACCAATTTTACGTGATACTTTACTGAATTTTTTCAAATCCCATCTTGGAATCTTCACAACTATATAATCTAATGCAGGCTCAAAAAATGCTGATGTGACTTTAGTAATATTATTCGGAAGTTCATACAATCCATATCCAAGAGTCAATTTTGCCGCAACAAAAGCAATTGGATAGCCTGTTGCTTTTGAAGCAAGTGCGGAACTTCGCGAAAGTCGGGCATTTACTTCAATTACTCTGTAATCTTCGGAATGAGCATCATAGGCATATTGAATATTACATTCACCAACAATCTTTAAATGTCGAATCGTGGTAATAGCAACTTCTCTTAATTTATGATAATCTTTGTTTGATAAGGTTTGACTTGGTGCAACAACAATACTTTCACCGGTATGAATTCCCATTGGATCAAGATTTTCCATGTTACAAATTGTGATACAGTTTCCATACTGGTCGCACATTACTTCATATTCGATTTCTTTCCATCCAACCAAAGATTCTTCTACAAGGATTTGAGGTGCATGCTTAAAAGCCATTTCCGCAAGTCCACGAACTTCATCCAATGTCTTACAAACACCGGAACCAAGCCCACCAAGTGCATAAGCCACACGAATCATTACAGGACATCCAAACTCCTCAGCGATTGCAATAGCTTCTTCTGTATTAACTGCAATTTTTGATTTCGCAGTTTTAATATTTATTTCATCTAATTTTTTAATAAATAAATCTCTGTCTTCGGTATCAGTAATACTCTTAATCTGAGTACCTAATACTTTAACATTATATTTCTTCAGAATACCTTTATTATAAAGTTCTATTCCAGTATTCAAGGCTGTCTGACCACCGAATCCCAACAGAATGGCATCAGGTTTTGTTTTTGCAATAATTTTTTCTACAAACTCTGCATTAACCGGCAAGAAATAAACTTCGTCTGCTAAATCATCTGAAGTCTGAATCGTTGCAATATTGGGATTTACAAGAATTGTGTGAATATTTTCTTCTTTTAAAGCTTTGATTGCCTGACTGCCGGAATAATCAAATTCTCCGGCTTCACCAATTTTTAATGCGGCACTACCTAATATCAGGACTTTTTTTATTGAACTTTTCATCATATTATTTATTTACCTTTAATTAAATCTACAAAACGATCAAAAATAAATGTTGTATCAACAGGACCCGGCTCTGCTTCCGGATGAAACTGAACACTTTTAAACAAACCCGATTCATGAATCAACCCTTCACTTGTTCCATCATTTAAATTTCTGAACCATGGTTGCCAACCTTCAGGAAGATTTTCATCATCCACAGCAAAACCATGATTCTGAGATGTAACATAACAGCGTTTTGTGCGTAAATCCATTACCGGCTGATTTTGACTTCGATGTCCATATTTTAATTTATATGTATTTGCACCTGCAGCCAAAGCCATAATCTGATGGCCAAGACAAATTCCCATTGTTGGAATTTTATTCTCTATTGCCCATCTTACAGATTCAATTGTCTTTTCTGCCATTTTCGGATCACCCGGACCATTAGAAATAAAAAGAGCATCAAATTCTTCATTTTTCAAATCTGCATCCCATGGAAGTCTTAGCACTTCAAATCCACGATCAACAAAATTTGTGATTATTGAAGATTTACATCCACAATCAATGAGAGCAATTCGTTTATCATCACTTCCATAAATCTCTTTGGAATCAATACTTACTTCCTCAACAAGGTTACAACTATTTGGATTATAATAATCAATATTGTCATTAATTATTATTTTTCCCAGCATTGTACCTTTTTCACGTAAAATCTGCGTAAGTAATCTGGTATCAATTCCTGAGATTGCAGGTATTTTTTCAGATATCAACCAATTAGAAAGACTTTGAGTCGATTTCCAATGACTATATTCTTTTGCATTTTCTGCTACAATCAATGCTTTAATCTGGATTGCACCGGATTCAAAGTCTTCAGAGATTTTCTCTTCTTTGTTGAATTCCGGTACTCCATAATTTCCTATTAATGGATAGGTTAATGTTAATATTTCCCCACGATATGATGGATCAGTAAGACTTTCAGGATAACCGGTCATACCGGTATTGAATACAACTTCCCCTGCAACAGAAGCAGTATATCCGAAAGAAATACCCTTAAAAATCATACCGTTTTCAAGATGTAGTTCTGCGATTTGAGTTTTCATCTTCTCCACTTTTTTTAAAATTCACTTTTGCCTGAAATCGGGCTAATTTAATACTTTGAAGGATAAGATATTAGTTATTTTTTTGTGCTGGGTACTGGGGGCTGGGGACTGCGTGTCCGGCGTAATGAAATGGAGACGGAGGGTGCTGCGTGTCCGGCGTAATGAAATGGAGACGGAGGGTGCTGGTTTATACTCTCGTTCCCAAAGCCCTCAGGTTGTGTGAGAATATGATAAAGTTGTCACTTCGTAGTCGCTCTTCGATTCGTCAAAAGCCGGACTTATAAGCAGGCTCAGAGACAGATCTGTGAAAAACGCCATTCTCACATAAATCCGGATAAATTTCTTATAAAAAATCCTGTTGCATATATTGAGATATAAGATCAAATTCAAATCAGACTTAACCGAATTAGAAAGTATTAAAAGTAGTTCCTTGAATATCTTCGGTGAAAAAGCAATATATTTTAAAGATATTACAAAGAAACTTCCTGAAAAACATATTCAATGGATTGATAAAAAAAACCAACAGTATCTGTTTACAATTGCCTGGGATTATCGTGGTGCATATCAGCAACAGGATAAACATATAAAAACTTTGCTGGAAAGTATCAAATTACCTTCCGGATATAGATTAGAAGAAAGAAACTGGTCTTTTTTAACGGATAAAGAAAAAAAGGAATTGAATAAATTATTTATTATTGCTGCAATAGGTGTATTCATGATAATGGCAGCATTATATAATTCTTTATGGCAGCCTTTTGTTATTTTCCTGAGTGTACCTTTTTCACTTCTGGGTGTTTTTGTAATGTATATTGCATTTGATAAAAGTTTTAATTCTGATGCATATATAGGTGTAATAATGCTACTTGGAATTGTTGTTAATGATGCAATCGTGTTAGTTGAACGGATTAATCAGTTATTGAAAAAAGATAGTGATATTAAGGGAGTTGTAATTAGAGCCGCTAAAGAAAGAATTCGTCCTATTATGATAACAACAATAACAACTATTGGTGGATTGGTTCCGTTATTTTTTCTTAACTCAGGTAATACAACATTATCAGGAGTTTTAGAAGAATTGAGTTTCGTCATGATAGGTGGAATGATTAGTTCTACTTTACTCACAATTAGTCTTATTCCAGTATTTTATTATTTAATTAGTAGATTTGTTGATATTTTAAAAAATGAGTATTGAACTATAAAATTTATTATTGGCTTGTCTTTCCAGTTGCCGTTCACAAAAAAAGGCAAGCCAATTTTCGAGTATTGTTTATTTAAATAAATTTTATAATTGTATATTATACACGAGATTATATTATTTAACAAAAAAGGTTACTTATGATATTGAAAAAATATTTTATATTAACACTATTATTTTTTGTAATAACATCCTTTGGATTTTCAGAAACTCATACTTTGAATTTTAACCAAAGTCTTGATATCGCAATGAAGCAAAGTTATAGAATGAGAACTTTAAAGCAAAATTTACTCATTTCTAAATACCAGCTAACTGCAACTACCAATAGTTTAAAAACTAAAATTGATTTAAGACTAAAGATACCAAATTACACGGAGACAATGAGACAGTTTGAAGATAGTTCCGGAGTTTATTATACCCCAATCCGCCAATCATATTATAGTTCTAATCTTATAATTAATCAGCCACTTCCAACTGATGGTTTCTTTTATCTTAGCTCCGGTTTTTATAATACAGATGATTTTAACATGAATAAAAATACAATACAATTAAACACAAGAGTTGGATTTCAGCAACCAATAGAAGCGATATACTCTTATAATAAAATAAAAACATCCTTAAAGCAGGCAAAATTGAATTATGAATTATCAGAAAAAAGATTAACTCGTGCACAACTTGATTTAAAATATGAAGTTAGTCTGGTTTTTTTCTATCTGGTATCTCAGAGGGAAAAAGTAAAAATTGCACAACAAACCTTTGAGCATCAAAATATCGCTAATAACCTTGCTCAAAATAAATATAAAGCTGGAGTAATCGCTGAGGTTGAAGCATTACAAATGGAAGTTGATCTTGCAGAAGCCCAAAATAATCTTGATATTGCACAAGAACAGGAACAGGCACAAGAAGATAAATTTAAACAATTACTTGGAATTAAACTTCAGGATAAAATCAATCTTAATTATGATTTATCCTATAAACCAATTATAGTTGATCAGGAATTTGCTGTTAAAAGAGGCTTAGAAAAGAGACTGGAAATCAGAGAAAATGAAATCAATAGAGACCTGGCAAATATTGATATCCAAAGAACAAAACTTAATGGTCAAATAACAGGAAAAATATCAGGTTACTATGATTTTATTGGAGTTGGTGTTAATGATAGAAATATTGCTTTTGGCACAACATTTAATGATGCAATAAGTGAATTAAAAGATCGTCCCGGAAATAAGGGGATTAGTTTTGATCTGTCCATACCTATTTGGGATTGGGGTGTAAATAAAGCGAGAGTAAGAGCCGCTCAGTCCAGATTGAGAAATGCTGAATATACACTTGAAAATGAGAGAGTAAATGTTATTAGGGATATTCGTGAAACTGTAAATCAATTAAGAAGTTCACTTCGTAGGCTTACTCTTTTGGAAAAAAATATTATTATAGCTGAAAAAAGTTTTGAGATTAGTCAGAAAAGATTTGCAAATGGTGATATTGACAGTCAGACACTTGCATTAAATAGAAACAGATTAAATCAGGCCTATAAAACAAAATTAGAGGCTTTCATTTCATATAAACTTGCAGTAGCTGATTTAATGAGAAAAACATTTTATGATTTTGAAACTTCTCAGGAAATTTAATTATCTTACGACTTCTGTCAATACTGCTTTTATACTACTTACACGGAATGGTTTTTTTATTGCTTTAATAAAACCAAAATTTTGATATTCTGAGAGACGATAATCACTGCTAACAGCAACGATTTTTGCATTCTTATCTACTTCAAGTATTCTTTTAGTGGCTTCTATTCCATCCATGCCTTCGGGTACATTGATATCCATTAAAACTGCATCAAATGGTTCATTACTATTATACTTAATATTATATTTCTCAACTGCTTCTTCTCCATTACTGGCAAGTATAACTTTATAATTAAGTTTTTCAAGCATTATGCTTGCTATTGAACGAATTCCTTCTTCATCATCCATAAATAAAACTGTACCATAATTTTCAATTTTAATTTCTTTTTTAATGGTTCTTTTATCGGTTGGTATAAATATGGAAAAAGTTGTTCCAACATTAATTTCAGATTCTACCCAAATACATCCACCATGTTTTTTTAAAATAGAAAAAGAGGTGCTTAATCCTAATCCTGTGCCTGAAGATTTAGTTGTAAAATAGGGGTCAAATATTCTTTTAATATTATCACTGGATATACCACAGCCATTATCTTTTATATTAATACAAATATAAGAGCCGGCGTCAAGAGAGTATTTATTGTTTGATTCAAAGATAATTTCATCTGTAAGTATATCAATTTTCCCATTTTTTTCATCAATAGCGTGAGAACTATTTATACAAAGATTATTAATTACCTGGCTGATTTGTCCTTCATCCGCTTGAACCCCGGAAATACCTTCTTTAAGATGTAATTCATAGTTTATTTTTTTACTTTCAAGAGAGAGAGCTGCACATTCCTGGACTAAATTATGAATATTAACCATTGTTTTTATTGGTTTTCCACCTTTTGATAAAGTGCTTATTTGATTGGTCAAATCTTTTGCTCTTTCAATTCCCATTTCGATTCGATCCAGACGTAACAATAATTTTTCTTCATCTTTAATATTCATTCTGGCGAGTGTAGCATTTCCGGTAATTATAGATAAAATGTTATTGAAATCATGGGCTATTCCACCGGCAAGTAAGCCAAGTGATTCTAATTTGTCAGCTTTTATAACTTCCTCTTCCATCATTCTGACTTCAGTTATATCTCTAAAAATACATAATACTCCATCAATATTATCAACATGATCTATATTTAACGTAATTGTTATTTCAAGCAGACGTTTTTCTCCGTCATTTCGATTAAATTCTAATTCGAAATCCTGTTGACCATCTTTAATTAATAACTCTATTTCAGAGTCAAGTAAACTTAAATTTTCTGCATCTAAATAGATACTAAGGTCAATATTATCCAATCCATGTTTTTTGACAAAAAATATTTTTTCTGCTGCTGGATTACTTAGTATTATTTTTTTGTTATTATTGATTAAAAATACACCATCTCCAAGAGAGTCAACAAGATTTTGATATTTTTCTTCAATTTTTTTAAGTTTTTTAGCTGCTCGTTTTCGTTCGGTTACATCTCTTTCTGTAGTTGCAATACCATAAGGTTCTGAGTTACCTTCGCCCTTGAGCAATCGATGAGTTAGCCAGATATCAACTGTTTTCCCTGATTTGTTGATTTTTTGAGTTTCAAATATTTCAGGAGCTAACCCAAGACTGGCTTCTGCTAAAAATTTCTTAAATTTATCTATTTTATTTTCTGGTATAATGTCAAATATTGAAGAGGAAAGTAACTCATCCTGTTTCCATTTGAAAATAGACTCAGCACCTTTATCCCAGGCAATAATTTTACCGGAAAAATCCTGTATAATTACTGCATCATTGCTGTCCTGAAGGATTGCGTTAAAATAGGATATCTGTTGTTTCAGATATTTATTTTCTTGCTCCAAAGATAGATTTGAATTCTCGAAATTTGTGTGTTTATTTACCATAGAATTTTCAATCTTTTTATATTATTCTCTTTACTTTATTATAATAATATGAAAAAGAGAATAATTCAATGATTTAAATTATTTATTTTAAAAGAATCTAATATAAATTTGACTATGTTGAAATAATCTTGATTTGATATAAATTAGATATTTACTTACTGGTTCATAGATTTAAAAAATTCACGGTTATTTTTGGTTCTATTCATTTTGTCAAGTAAAAACTGCATAGCCTCGATTGGATTCATTTCATTTAGAAGTTTTCTAATGAGCCAAACTCTAGCTAATTCAGCAGCAGTTAGCAATAATTCTTCTTTTCTGGTGCTAGACCGATTTACATCTATAGCAGGATAAACCCTTCTATCACTTAGACGTCTATCTAATACAAGTTCCATATTACCAGTACCTTTAAATTCTTCAAAAATAACATCATCCATCCTACTACCAGTATCAATAAGTGCAGTCGCAATAATTGTTAAACTACCGCCTTCTTCAACATTTCTTGCAGCACCAAAAAATCTCTTGGGTTTATGCATTGCGTTTGCATCTATTCCACCAGATAAAATTTTGCCACTGTGAGGAATAACAGCATTATAAGCTCTTGCCAATCTTGTTATACTATCAAGTAGAATTACTACATGATATCCTAATTCTATCAATCTTTTTGCTTTTTCCAAAACCATATCTGCGACCTGAACGTGACGTTCCGGAGGTTCGTCAAAGGTTGAACTAATAACTTCTGCATTTACAGAACGCTTCATGTCAGTAACTTCTTCAGGTCTTTCATCTATTAAAAGAACAAGAAGTATAACTTCAGGGTGATTAACTGTTATACTATTTGCAATTTGTTGTAATAATATAGTTTTACCTGTCTTTGGCTGAGCAACAATAAGACCTCTTTGACCTTTTCCAATCGGACATAACATATCCATTACTCTCATGGATATAGCTTTTTTTTCAGTTTCTAATTGAATTCGATTTTGTGGATAGAGTGGTGTCAAATTATCAAATTTTTTCATTGCTTTGATTTCGCCGGGTGCGACCATATTAACAGCATCAACTTTTAATAGTGCATAATATCGTTCTTTGTCTTTTGGTGGTCTTACCTGTCCATATACTTTATGACCTGTACGTAATCCAAATTTCTTAATCTGGGACGGGGAAACATATATATCATTGGGACTGGATAAATAACTGTATTGCTCAGATCTTAAAAAACCAAAACCATCTGACAGTACTTCCAAAATACCTCCTGCAAATATATTTCCTAATTTTTCTGCATTTGCTTTTAATATATTATATATAAGACTTTGCTTTTTTAGACCTTTACCTTTTTCAATATTGAGTTCTGTTGCAATATCTTCCAGTTCTTTTAATTTCATTGATTTTAAAGCTGATATATCCAACTTTTTTTCCATTTTTTTTCCTTTGTAATAAAATTGTTAAATTTTCACTGCTGAATAAATCTTGGCAGGTTATGATGAAGTCAATTGTTTAATTGAATGCGTAAAGTTATGATTTTTTTTTCTTTTTGTCAATTATATTTTTAAAAAAAATAACTTTTTCTTTTTTTAGGGTTATTAAAATATTTATAAATGATTATAATTATAAATATTTTTAACATTTAAATCAATAATTTTTTTAATTAATTCCTATTCTTTTTAATAAAATAATTAATTAAACTTAAACTGAAATAAATTGAGGGACGACTATTATGAAGATAAAAATTATA
>JAOZSG010000070.1 GCA_029939785.1 Fidelibacterota bacterium
ACAATACATCTTTACCATATTTATCTGCCAAAACAACCATTCCTTCGGCAGTAGCCTGAGGATTTGTAGTAATCATACATGAATTATTATGAGTATTTTGATATATCATTTTATGTAATCTTAAATCAAGTGAATCATCATCGCTAACACTTAATTGAATACGAAATAGTGGAAAATCCAATCCTTTGGGACAAGCAGACATTGGACAAAAAACCATTTCATTAGATGATATTTTCTGACTCATTGAACCTGTACCAAAAGCACTCATTTCTTTTTCATAATTGAATATCAATCTATTTTGAAAATCATCTATAACACTTTGATCAGAAATTTCTTTTATTTTACATTTGTCCAAATCATAAATATGAGGTTTTTGCTTAAAAATACTTTCTCTACCTGTCTCTGCAAGTTTATTCTGAATTTCAACTATATTAATACCTCTTCGTCTAAGCGAAATAGCCAACTTTGCACTTGATTCCATTGTACTTAAACGATAAAGTGCATCCTCAAGAGAACTTCCTTTTGAAAATGGTCCGTGTCCTCTCACAATTGTTATATGACTATCTTCCAAATATTTTGGAATACGCTCTTCCATTTCTACCGAGCCTACAGGTTGAAAATAGCTGCCAACATTAACTTTATTAACAACATATGCCCCAAATAAATCTATCGGATAAAAAATAAATTCTTCTCTACCTTTTTGATCATTTCCAAGATATTTAAGAAACATCTGTTTTTCTTTAGAGTCAAATGAAATATAGGTCATATTCAAAAAATGGGCATGAGTTGCGACTTTAACACCAGGCAATTTTAATATTTTTCTATGAATAACTGATTCAGTAGATGCGATTGCATCTCCCCAACTTACTCTATCAAATCTCAGTGGAGTAATATCTGTCGGTACTAATGCTCCGGTTTGAGAACCACTGGAAGAGATATAAAACAAATTATCATCGTCAGGATCACATATCGATATATTTCCACTATGTGTATTGTTACCATTCACAACTCCAATAGCTGCTCCTGTTGCATACATTTGTTTATATAGTTGATCAAACTTAGTTGTCATATTTATCTCACTCTCTTAGAAACTTCGGGAATAATTGAAGCAATATCTAACTTCTCTAATGTTTCATCTGTTGGTATTCCATCATTATCCCATCCAAATGAATTATAATAGCCAATATGCATTTTCTGAAACTCATCTTTATTACAAACTATTTCCATGTCTTTGGTTTTTATTTTTTCTGTATAAAATCTGTCCGGTAACCAATCATCATTGCTTGTTAACCCACATAAACGATTAAATAGTCGTTCCATTGTTACGGTTCGAACTGCAAATTTTTTCAAATTTCCTGAGTTGTAATCAAATCCGGTAACAGCATTTACCATTCCGGCATATTCATCAAGACCTAAGGAAAACGAACCATAAGCACAGGCACCAATAATATCCAGAGATGTATTATTCAGCGTAGCCTGTTTGGAAATAAGAGGAGTTCCTTCAACTCTATGTGGTGGCCATTCTGAATATCCGGCACAATAGGCATGAGGTGCTGTATATCCACCTTCCAGATGACATCCACCGCGATTATTCATCTCATAACAAAGAGCCTGACTAAAAGAAGTTCGCGGATCATAAGCCGGCATTTCCAGTTTCTTTATACTCATTGATAATCTTTCATATCCATATTTTTTACAAAATCTATAAGATCCTTCAGCCAGAAGTTTACCTATTCCTTCAGATTTTCCTATAAGGTGAATAATTGGCAACAACAACTCTTCTTTTCCAAATTCCGGTTCACCATATTCTTCTATAAATTCTTTTATATCATCTAAAAATAGTTGCTCTAAAGAGTTTAATTTTTCCTTTTTATTTTTAATAATTGTATAAAGCTCAAAAAATGATGCTATAGTTGCCCCTAAGGATATTGTATCCAATCCATAATGGTTCGCCAGGTAATTTGCCTCAGTAATTGTTACGAGATTATATATTGATAAGTTTGCTCCCATTAGAGTAGCAGATTCAAACTCAGGACCTTCCCCTCTTTCGATAACGTTATTATTTTCATCCAATATGGTTGTTTCTCTTTTACATATAATTGGACAATTATAACAGGCACTTTTTTTAACTTTTAACCGTTTTTTACCTGGTTTAGCATTTTCAAAATGATACCGTAATGCTTCACCATTTATTTTTGAAATATCCTCTATATTATGGTTTGTATTCTGCATATTATCATGTATAAGTTGATTATAATTATTTACCATTCCCAATACACCTAATGAACCCATAGAAGCCAAAATACCAAACATATCTTCTTTTTTTGTGAATTTCCCCAAATCCATCTTCATCTTAACCGGATACATTGCACCTTCTTTATTTTTAGGATCAAATGCATCAGTATCATGAATTTTTACTTTAATATTTGAGTCCGGATTTACTGCAATTGCATAAAGATTTTTCGAGCCCCAAACAGCTCCACCGCCGCCTCTTCCCAGAGCTTTTCCGGAATCACTCATTACAGCAGCAAATTTTGAGAGATTTTTTCCACCATCTCCAATAGTTAATACCTGTACTTTTTTTGAATATTCATTTTTTAAATATGTTCGTGTTTCTATTGCATCAAGTTTCTTTGTTTTGACAGCATCCAAAAATTCAACACCATTACTGGAAATCATCAGATAAACCGGATTTTCTGATTTACCCGTAATGATTACCATATCATTCCCTGTTCTTTTCAGATCAACACTCCAGCGACCACCGGCATTTGTGCTACCATAAGCATCAGTTAAAGGTGATTTATAATTCATGTGAAATCGTCCTGATGTTGGCATCTTTGTACCTGTTGTTGGAGATGTAGAAATCACAATGACATTATCATCAGAAAAAGGTTCAACTTCCTGAAATGCATTATTATATTTTCCTTTTTCCTCCAATTTCACAAAATATTTACATAAATATGCGACACCTAAACCACGACCTCCAAAAAACTTCTCTGCCAACTCAATATCAAGATCAATATATTTATATTCTTTTTTTGACAAATCAATCTCAAGAACTTTTCCCATGTATCCACAGCTTAATTTTTTTTTCGTAGTCATATTTTTCACCTTTTTATATTTTATTTATTCATTACAAAACAAACATCAAAATCAATACAATTAAAGAAAATGTTGTAGTCCCAAATGCATAAATATTGGCTTTGTTCTGTGCAAAATTACTTATTACTGGTTTGAGAAATTTCCCCAAATGATCACCGGCTATAAAACTGACAAATCCAAAAATTGTAGTAATACTACCTTCTATAAAAACAAATTGAATAAACTTTTGAGATCCACCATCTACCCAATAAGAATATTTAAATATATATGTTGCACCAATTGCAAATAGTACATTAAATATTATCATTGTACAACTCACAAAAAGTCCCCTGATAATTATATTTTCTATTTTCATTTTATATGCTAATCTTGCCTGGAATTGATATAATATACCAAATATCATTACAGCAAAAAATTGACATGGAAAAAACATAACATTTAAAAATTTATAAAATGCTGCAATAAATCCCATTTTTAATGATACCATAGAATCTTCTGAAGTTCTATTTGCAATTGCCAATATGAATATTGCAAAACCACCAAGTAATATTGATCTTGGTACCATAGTGAACGATATACAAAACGTATCGATTAATACTTCCAGAAGTCCCCAAATTGAACCCCAAAAAATTAGTTGTAATCCTATTTGTTTTTTATTCATATTTTTTTCCTAACATTTCTAATTTGATTTTTGCTGTATTCCATTTATCTTCATTTTCAGGTAAAAAACATTCGCACTCAAATGAATTTTTAATTATTTCACGTCCATTGTCTATTGATGTAATTTCACCAATAGCAATTAATTGAGTTAAAATATTTCCACAAACTGTAGCTTCTACAGGGCCAGCAATAACCCTTTTGCCCATTGCGTTTGCTGTCATCTGATTTAATAATTTATTTTTTGATCCTCCACCAACAATATGGAGAACATCTATGTTTTTTCCAGTGATATCTTCTATTTTTTTCATCACTTCTGAATATTTCATAGCTAATGCTTCAAGGATTATTCTTACAAATTGTCCTTTGTTTTTTACTTCTCTTTGTCCGGTTTTAACTAAATAAGATTGAATTTTTTCAGGAATATCTCCACCATTAACAAAATCTTTATATTCTGCATCAATAATTCCAAAAAATGGTTCTGCCTTCTCAGCCATTTCTACCAATTGGCTGTAACTCAAATCATCACCCTCTTTTTTCCAATATCTTTTTGATTCCTGTAATATCCATAAACCAATAATATTCTTCAAAAATCTGATTGTATTATTTATTCCGCCTTCATTTGTAAAATTTCGTTCATTTGTAGCATCATTAATTAATGCTTTCATAGATTCAATTCCCATCAAACTCCATGTTCCACTCGACATGTATGCCCAGTTTGTATTTTTTTCAGCAGGAACACCTACAACTGCCGAAGCAGTATCATGAGAACCTACAGCAATTACAGGAATAGAATTACATTTGAAATTACGTGTAAATTCAGGTTTAATTTCACCAATTTTTACACCAGGTTGTACAATTGATGGAAATATATCCCCAGGAATTCCGAAAATATTCATTAGTTTTTTTGACCATTCTCCTGTTTCCATATTCATTAATTGAGAAGTACTGGCAATAGTGTATTCGTTTTTAATTTCCCCTGTCAATTTATAAACAATCCAATCGGGCATAAATAAAAGCTTATGAATTTTATTAAATATTTCCGGTTTCTCTTCTTTCAAAGCTATTAATTGAAAGATTGTATTAAATTGCATGATCTGAATTCCTGTTTCCAAATATAAATCTTTCATAGAAATTTTTTGAGAAACTTTTTCCGGAATTCCATTGGTTCTGGTATCTCTATAGTGATATGGAGGATCAAGCATTTCACCATTTTTATCCAATAGAACAAAATCAACACCCCAGGTATCAACTCCAATACTTTCAATATTATCGTATTTGGAAAAAGTTTTTTTTAATCCTGTTTGGATTTCATTCCAAAGCATTTCAGCATCCCATCGGGTAGAATTTTCATTTTGGATTGGTATATTTAAAAATCTATGAATCTCTTCTAAATGAAGTTTACCATTATTCATTTTTCCGAGCATTACACGACCACTTTCTGCTCCTAAATCAATTGCAATATGGTTTCCCATTATTTCATTCCTCTACCGATTTTTCTTAATTTTATAATTCATTACTACGAATTTACACTAATAGACACTTGTTATTTTGGTTAATTAAAATGATATTAAAAAATACAAAAAATCATATTCAAATGAAACATTTTATTTCACTTTTATTTGGAATAATAAATCAAATTTATTAATATTGACAACTTCGTAAAAAGTAAAAATTTTAACGCCAGTCAAAAGCCTGGTTTAGCAACAAAGAACGCAGAGGACGCAAAGATCCGCAGAGATAATTTATTGTATTTTAAAACTATAGTCTCTGCGATCTTTGCGGTCTCTGCGTTGAAAAATACTTTTTACGATTTCATCAATATTGATCATCTTATAAAAAGTTCCATAGCAATCAAACTTATTGAAATTGAAAATCATGGTTGAACAAAACAAAAATATTATCATTAAATTAAAAGCAATGAAAAATGGGTTCAATTCTGCTGAGAAAAAATTAACAGATTATATTTTAAAAAATATTGATAAAGTAGTTCTCCAAACCATTCGGGTTCTGGAGAATGAGTCTGGTGTCAGTTATGCAACAATAATTCGATTTACTAAAAAACTTGGTTTTACAGGTTTTAAAGACTTTAAAAATAGTTTAATTAAAACAAACTCTTCTAATCGGAAAAGAAACAAATTCACAACAAATTTCTCTATTCTACATTCAGATAAACTGAATACAATATTAAAAAAATCATTTCAAAATTCTTTTAATATTCTCCATGAAACTCAACAAATATTAGATATAAATATAATTAAACAAGCCACCATTGCACTTTCTAAAGCACAAAATATACTTTTTATTGGTATCGGCGACTCAGGTATTATTGCCAGATATGGTTTTTCACGATTCAATAGAATTGGTTTAAATTGTAATTATATTGAAGACTCCACATTGCAGAAAATAAATACATCATTATTAACAAAAAATGACATTCTAATAGCGATATCTTCTTCAGGTCGTTCCAGACAAATTGTTGAATGTGCCAAGTTGGCTTTTTCACAAAATATTAATGTAATTACTCTTTGTGACTATGCAATTTCTCCTTTATCAAAAATTGCAAGTTTTCCACTTTTTACAACACAACGTGATGTATCACAATTTCTTGATATTGAAAGACCTCTTACAATCGCTCAAATTCAGATAATTGAACTACTCTTTTTAAATACTTGTCTAAAAATTGGTGATAAAGCATTCAATTATTATCAAAGAACAAAAGAAATTGCAGATAGTGAAAAAATTTAATAAATAAACATTGAATCCAATACTCCAGCCCTCCAAATCAATATAGTCGATTATAAAAAATTGACTGATCACTTGGGAATTCAAAACTAATATTAGTTTCCGGATTAAATGGATTAGGATAATTTGATAATGAAAAACTTTGAGGAGTGGAATTAATTTCATTAATAGCTAATATACTGGATAAATATTTTTTATCATCCTGTTTATCATGTTAATCCTGTCCAAATTTTTTCTTTCATTTTTTCATATCCGCCAGTCGGCGGTTGACACTACCTTTTAAATCGATTTGTATTCTACTGCCAACTTTGAAATAGCAGCTGCTATTGCACCTTCATAAGCAGGATAGGAAACTCCATCAACAATCCATGTGGAATAATCATCAGGGTCAAAAATATAGGTTGTAGTCAGTTCTAATACTGCTTCATAAGCATTATTATATTGTTTTAAAAAGAATAAAGATTGAGCTTTGATCACAAGTAAATCTCTATAATCAATATCTGTTTTATATTGAAAAGTATATGAAGGTTCGTCAGTCAATACATCATTGATATAGCCTACTGCATCTGCATATTTTTCATCAATCAGGTTAATTGCTGCTAATCCACACCTGCAATCATTTGCAATGGATGTGTCAGACAAACCTTTTATAAGATAATCATTAAGAATACTCATATTTTCATTATCCTGGACCAAACCAACCCAGCCACATCCCATATTACCTTCTCTATGATCCGATTCAAATTTGAGAATTTCCTGAAAATCTGATAATGACTCATCATATTTCCCATCAGAAAAATTTTCCCATCCTGATGATAAATATTTTGCGATTTTATCTTCAATTGTTTTTGGGGTTGAACCTCCCCCACCCGGACATTGAATAAAATTCAATAACAATATTAGTAAAAAAATATTTAGATATTTCATTTGAATAACGTGACTTTCTTTAATTTTGAGTTTTCATGATTTTTCTTAAGTAAAATAAAATATATACCACTGGGAACATTCTGACCGTAACTATTAATACCGTGCCATGAGATATCATGAATTCCCGGTTCAAAATATTGTTTGCGAGTTAAAACTTTTTGACCAAGAATATTATATATAGCCAACTCTACCCTGCTCCTTTGCTTAACCATAAATTTTATCTTTACAGTAGAATTAAAAGGATTTGGATAACAATAAAACTCTTCACCTGGTAGCCTTTGATTATTTGCCGGTGTATCAGATTTTCCAAATAGTACAGCCATATTCTCATTAATAAATGAGATAAATTCACCATTTTTATTTATATAGGTTTCTATTGGATATTTTTGATTATTCTCAATTTTATAAAAAGAATGATATCTATTCAATCGGTGTGTTGGTGAGTACCTTAAAGTCAACAATGTTTCATTAAGTAAAAATTCGGATTCAATGGAAAAAATCTTATTAAATATATTTTCATTAGTAGTTGATTTAGATAAACCATTCTTAATAAAATAATTTTCAGATTCTGAAATTAAAAACAACTGATTTTCAAAATTATTTGAAGGATATTTAATAGTAAAATTATCATTTGCTAATTTAAATAACCCTCCGGTTTTTTTAGCCATTTCAATTGTCATTACTAAAGTATCATGAGAAATATTAGATCCATTATCTTCCATATTAACAATTAACTTATATCCTCCGTTTGCAGTAAATTTATAATCTGTTTTCCATAATTTTTTTGCATCATCAGAATCAAATTCTAAAAAATTTAAGGTAATATCTGTTGAAGGTAATCGTGTAAATTTACTTTCAACTGTATTGACAGAAGGGTCAGTTGTGACAACAAAATTTACTCTCTGAGGTATTATTGGATTTAAGAAATGATTTACTATGCCAAAAGGTGGTAAATCATCTGCAATAATAGTCTTCACACTGGTAGAAACAATATTTCCCTGAGTATCTTCAACTTTAAAAATAACATAAAAATTATTTCCTGAAATACTATTAACAGGAGTAATTCTTACATGACTTAAATCATATATTTCTACAATTATTTTGTTATTCGAAGAAATGGCAGAAAAAACAAGATCATTTGAATTATCATCCTGATCATTGCAATAATCAAGAAGATTTAAATCATCAAAAATATCAGAATTATTAAAAGTAATTATTGGTATTCGATCCCAAATTGGTGGTAATCCTTCTCCTATATACACATTAATAATTATTGTTTCTGAAATATTATGATGTTCATCTTCTGCTGAAAATTTTACCCATGTTGTTGATTTTGTTGTGTCAACAATAGTGACTATAACCTCTTTTGTATCATCATCAATTACAATTGACAATACCTCTTGATCATAACTGGCTGTAAAAACAATATCCTCCGGTAAAGTCTCATTGTCCGTGCATTTATCCGTTAATGCAAAATTCAATTTATTTTCAGGTTTTGTTCTTACTAAATAAATATTATCTATTGTTTGCCAAACAGGTGCTGTATCCTTATGAATAATAACAGTAACAGTATCTGTATTAAAAAGACCATCTTTATTTGTTGCAGTAAAAATTAGATCAGTTGTACCGGAATTATCATAGGATGTAATGGAGACATTTCTGGATTCATCAACATTTACATCAAGTAAAACAGAATTATTAGTAATATTCCAAATAATCATCTCATCTTCGGTAAAAACATCAAAAACAAACTCGTCAAGATTAATATATTCAACAGTTTCCCGCCAATTCATTGTAATATCCGGCAAATTATATATGACAGGTTTTCCATCTCGTGGGATACAATAAACAACCATTTTTGCTGTATCTTGTAATGCTAATTTATTTGTAGCAATAAAATTAATAGTATCTACCCCTATAGTATTTGGACTGGTTTCAATAGTAACAATATGAGTAGTGTCATTAATACTTACGCTTTCAAATAATTGATCACCGTAAAACTCCCATGAAATATCTTCTGCAGTATTGTTTATATCAAATACATAATTATCCAAATCAATAACATCCATGATTGTATCCTGAAAAACAATTATATTTGGAAAAGGGCTAATTCGTGGTGCATAAGTGGAAGATACTATTAATGGTACTTTTCTGTTGTCTTTATTTTCTGCATCATCTTCAACATCAATTATCAAATAATTTTCAGCATCATGTCCAGAAACAGAAGTTATTGTCAAAATATTTGTTCCATTATTAAAAGATACATTTACGTTTGGATCAATAATTCCGGTTGCAGAATCCACCGCAGAAAAATTCCAGGTTAATTGAGATAAATCTGTATCCAGATCAATTACATAATTAGACATATCTAATTGTTTCGTACTATCTGCATGCAACAAAATCATTTTAATATCAGCAATTTTGGGCGGATATGATCTGACATTAATCATTACTACATCTGATCCGGTTCCATTATTTTCATCAGTTGCTGTAATTTTTATCGGAATAGTACCGAAATAATCCTGTCCCGCACCTGATACTGTCACTATCAATGATTCATCATTGATAATATTTAAATCTAAATTTGAATTACTTTCAGTTGCCCATGTAAATACACTATCATCTACATCAGATACAAAATCATTAAGAGGAATTGTATCACCTAACATATGAAATATTTCCAAAGTATCGAGAAGCAAAAGATCACCGGAAACTCCTGTAAAATCAACAACAGGTGTATCATTCACACTTGTAACATTAAAAAGTATCAATGTATCAATTTCAGGTGCTAAACTATCAGTAAGAAAAAAACGAGGCGTTGTTTGGCCATACCAATTCTCCTTGGTAGATACATAAAAGAATCCATTCTCAAAAGTAACGTTAATAACTGAATCTCCTTCCATCCTGAAATTAATATTTTCATCCGGATCATCAAGATCATCAAAAATATATCTTGCATCTATAGGCTGTCCAATATCTTCAAGTAAATTAAAACGCGGTAATGGATCTTTAAATGTCGGAGGATGATCTATAAAAATATTCCAATTTTGTGTAGAAGAATAATCCTTGCCGGATACACTTAAATCCATTTTTAGTTTAAGTTTACCATGACTATTTGCACCTGCGTTAATTGTTAACATATCAGCATTATTGACAGTATCAATTTGAACTACAACACCTGTCACATCTTCAAGAATTTCATAATCCCATATTGCTAAGTTTTTACCAAACTCATTACTAATAAAATGATCTCCAAGATATTTTTCATAGTTAGTACCCGGAATGACAACAATATCTTTAAAAGGTGGATCAATCTTGATTCCAAATATAGAAAAAGTAAAATTTACTGTATTATTAAAATTTTGGAGTTGACCTGGTGTACCATGTAAAAAATATCCTGTCTCTCTCGTATCAATAGATTTAAAATCAAACTTTATTGTATATTCATGATCGGGATTATCCGGAATTCCAACAACAATCACATCAAAATATGCAAGTATTCCATCTCCTGATTTGGATGGTCTGACACCACCAATAGCAACTCTGGTTTTCTGAAAATAATCCAATTGTAATCCAGGAATTCCATTTTTCATAGGATTATCAAGTTCATCATGATGCAAGTCATTTTCATCAGCTGGCTCAGGATAAAAAAATGTACCAGTTCGAAAAGGTCTACCATTATCTTGTAGGATTATTTGAACATATCTTGTATCAAGTGTAAGATAACAGGTACTTCCTGTAATTTTTTCACCATAAGTATTTATTCTTATACGTAATGGTATAATTTCTCCTATATAATACTTATCCTGCGGAGTATTATCCGGTTCGATCCATAGTT
This sequence comes from Fidelibacterota bacterium, assembly GCA_029939785.1. Taxonomy (GTDB): domain Bacteria; phylum Fidelibacterota; class UBA2242; order UBA2242; family JAFGTP01; genus JAOZSG01. The sequence continues at coordinate 11,270 of JAOZSG010000070.1, forward strand.
GTGTAGCACCTCCAAAAGCTCTGGAGATTAAAATAAAAATAATTATAGATTCTATTATTTTAGACTTCATGATTGTATAATTTCCCTATTAATATTGTAATATAAATAAAACATTTAGTGTATTTTGTTAATATTTATCTGATTCTAATGTAAAGTAGCAGATTTTATCGAGCAAATAATCTGCCAAAAATTACTTAAGTGACAAAGAAATAATAAAAACAGAGTAATGTTATGTAAAAACACTACTCTATTTTCATAATTATTCTGTTATCAATTATTATATAAATCAAATAATATATTATTGCTGAAAATACTCAGCGTCCAGTAACAATAACATAAAGGGAAGATTTTTCCTGATTGTTAAACAACCAAGATCAAAAACAATCTGTAAAATAAGTAGTGTCATCCACTATATGGCGGATATAAAAAAATGAAAAATGAACTATTTCAGAACTCCGCACCCAATATTAATAAGAATAGAACACAGATCGAACGGATTGAACTGATTTGTACAGATTTTCTCATAAATCTTATTCTCTGTCATCAGAAATCCGGATTTTGCGTAAACAATTGTCTTAGTTTTCATAGTATTGTACCTAAAGT
>JAOZSG010000372.1 GCA_029939785.1 Fidelibacterota bacterium
AATTATACATTTTTATAATATCACCCGGCCTATAAGATTTACCTCCTAAAGCATTTTCTGCAACAGGAATAGCTGCAACAATATTGACATCTGGTTTTAGTTTTGATACAACATTCATGACAGCAAGAATCACAGCTGCACCACACATGTCCATTTTCATTTCCATTAAACCATTACTTGGTTTTATATTTAATCCTCCACTGTCAAAAGTTATACCTTTTCCTACAATGCCTACCGGTTTGTTGCTCTTATTTTTTCCAAAATATTCCATAATTATGAAATATGGTGGATTTGCAGATGATCGTGCTACTGCTTCTATTCCATTTAGACCGGCTTTTTTAATTTCACTCCGGTTAAATATCTGCAATTTCATTTCACCTTTTTTTGCAATTTTTTTTGCTTCTTCAGTCAAATACTCAGGCGTGATAATATTTGCAGGTGATATCCCCAAATCGCGGGCATAATTCACAGAATTAGCTAGAATTATATCTTTATTAATATCTCGTTGTTCTTTTGAAAAATTTCCGACTAAACTTAAATTTTCAATTCTCCTGAAACTATTTTTCTCTGGTTTTTTAAATTGTTCAAATTTATATACTCCCAATATTATTCCTTCTACCATTGTATTGACATTATTTTCTCCCGTAATGGTCATATCAACAACAATATCTTTACACTTACATTTTCTTGCTTCTTCTCCAATTATTCCTCCAGTGATTCTTATCTTTTCCGAAGTTATTTTTGTCCTTTTACCAAGTCCAATCAATAATATTTTCGATGCAATATTTGAATCAGGCGTATATAACATTACTTTTGATTTTTCTTTTCCCTCAAAATCTTTTAACTCAATAATTTTAAATAATATTTTTTTTATATCTTCATTAGTAATAGCAATATCATCTTGCGAAAAATCTTCAAAAACAGGAAGCACATAAAGTGAATATGTTTTCTTAATATCCTTTAAGTCACCCATCATTATTGTTTTTATTTTATTCGAATTCATCATTTACCTTCTTTCATAATTATGTTGTAAAAAATAGTAGAATTTTAATTAATTATCCACGAAATTAATGAAAAAATAAAGGAAAACCTATGGATACAAACAGACTATTAAATATTGAAGAACAAAAATTCATTCTTGAATTAGCAGAACAAACAGTAAAAAATGTAGTAATCGGCAAACCTGTACCAACACCCAAAAATATACCGGATATTATTAAAGTAAAACGTGGTGGTTTTGTTACATTAAATAAAAATGCTCATCTACGTGGATGTATAGGTTATATTCTTCCTATAATGTCTCTAATTGAAACCATTATAGAAGTAAGTACATCAGCGGCACTAAAAGACCCCAGATTTAATCCCGTGCAGCCTGGTGAATTAAAGAATATCGATATAGAAGTATCTGTTTTAACAGTTCCTGAAAAAATTGATAATGTAGAAAAAATTGTAGTAGGAAAACATGGAATTATAATAAAACGTGGTTATAATCATGGTTTATTATTACCACAAGTTGCAACAGAGTATGAATGGGATAGAACAACTTTTCTCGAACATACATGCCAAAAAGCAGGATTGCCGCCTGACGCATGGAAAGACAAAAAAACAGAAATACAAATTTTTTCTGCCCAGGTTTTTTCAAGAGAAAGTCTTGGTATAAATGGTGGATTGGAAGATTAAAAAAAGACAATTAAAACTGTTTTGGTATTTCCATTGTAATAACCTAATTTTACGATTAAAATTTGAACTATAAACTTAGGAATATTTACATGAAATTGATAAAAGAAATTGAAGATAAACTGACTTTACAGGATTACTCTAAAACAAAAATAATTGATGGCGTAAAAGTTGTAGATCTAAAAAGATTTAATGATGATGGTGGATCGTTTATAGAATTAGCGAGATTAACAAATGGCAATCCGGAATTACTTCCGGAAGTGAATATTAAACAAATTAACTTTAGTGAAATGTTACCAAATGTTATAAAAGCATTCCATGTTCATATAAAACAGACTGATATATGGTTTGTTCCTCCAAAGGACAAGATTTTATTAGTACTTGTGGATATCCGCGAAGATTCTCCAACAAAAGGTCTGCAAATGCGAATTCCACTTGGCGATTACAAATCTAAACTAGTAGTAATTCCTCCTGGTATCGCTCATGGATGTAAAAATATCGGAACAGATACAGGACAGATAATCTATTTTGTAAGTAGTATCTTTTCAGCAGATCCAAAAGATTCTGATGAAGGCAGATTACCATGGGATTATTTTGGCAGTGAAATCTGGGAGATTGAAAAAGGATAGAATAGTTGAATTAGTTAATTGGTTAAACTGGTTGAATTATAACTTATGACAAAAAAACATAAAAATATTGAAATCATGTCTCCTGTTGGTTCTTATGAGTCTTTGATGGCGGCAATTCAAGGTGGTGCTGATTCAGTATATTTTGGAGTTGAACAATTAAATATGCGGTCAAAATCATCCAAAAACTTTACACTTAACGATCTAAAAAATATAGTAAAAATTTGCACTGAAAATGGGATAAAAACCTATCTTACTCTTAACACTGTTATGTATGATCAGGATTTGAATCTTATGAAAAGTATTATCGATTCTGCTAAAAAATCCAATATTTCAGCAATAATTGCAAGTGACATGGCAGTGATAAACTATGCCAGATCAATTGATATGGAAATCCACATGTCCACACAGGCAAATGTGAGTAATATTGAAGCTGTTAAATTTTATTCTCAATTTGCCGATGTCATTGTAACTGCCCGTGAATTATCATTAAATCAGGTTGCTGCAATAACCAAAGAAATCAGGAAACAAAACATCACAGGTCCTTCAGGAGAATTAATTAAAATTGAGATATTTGCACATGGTGCTTTATGTATGGCAATTTCAGGAAAATGTTATATGAGTCTTGATACAATGAATTCTTCTGCTAACCGTGGAGCATGCTTGCAAGTTTGTCGTAGGTCATACACACTTAGTGATACAGAATCAGGAAACCAACTAGAAATTGATCATGAATACATAATGTCCCCAAAAGATCTATGGACGATTCATTTTTTAAACAAAATTCTTGACGCCGGTGTAAATGTATTAAAACTGGAGGGGCGTGCA
>JAOZSG010000373.1 GCA_029939785.1 Fidelibacterota bacterium
GGAATTAGAATATAGTGAAAACCGGTTCAGAGAATTTGCAGATATGTTGCCTGTAGGAATCTGCGAACTTAGCGAAAATTTAAATTTAATATATGCCAATAAACAAATAAGAAGAATGTTTGATTATTTAGAGATTCATGATAATATGGATTTAAGTAATTTAGAAATTTTTGTTGCTAAAGATAGAGAACGTGCCAAAAAAAATATTAAAAACCGTGAAAATGGTAAAAAACTTGGGTTTGTCGAATATAATGCATTAAGAAGTGATGGAAGTGTCTTTCCTATTCTACTTGATAATTTTCCAATTTTTAAAAATAATAAAAGTGTTGGCATAAGATGTGTTTTAATTGATATTTCAATACAGAAAAAAACTTCATTTGCTCTTGAGCAGAGTGAAGAACGTTTTCAGCAGATTGCAAACAATATTGGTAAAGTATTTTGGCTTGAAGACGCAAAAACAGGCAATATTTTATATATAAATAATGTGTTTGAAAAGATTTTCAGTAAACCTGCTCCTTTAATGAAATCACCCGACTTATGGTTGACATCAGTTTTTCATGAAGATCGTAAAAGGGTAGAAAATATTTTAAATAATGGACGTACTCACAATATTAATTATCGTATTTTAAAACCTGATGGCTCAATTCGCTGGTTAAATTCCCGCAAATTTCCTGTAAATAATGCCGATAATCAGTTATATCGTTGGGCTGGTATAATTTCTGATATTACTGAAGAAAAAAAGAATAAAGAAAAAGAAAAAAAACATAACGAGCAACTTCAACAAGCAGATAAAATGGCAAGTCTGGGAATACTTGTAACAGGAGTAGCTCATGAAATAAATAATCCCAATAATTTTATCATGCTCAACACACCAATAATACGTCAGGTATGGAATGATACATTACCCATTCTTGAGGAGTTTTACAAAGTGAATGGTGATTTTAAACTTGGTGGAATTAATTATTCAAAAATGATAGAAAGAATACCAAAACTTTTAGACGGTTTGCAAAATGGTTCCCGAAGAATCGAAAGAATTGTTTCAAGCCTGAAAAACTATGCAAGAAAAAATGGGACTTCTTATAATGACAAAGTTGAATTATGTCAAATAATTACTGAAGCAATTTCTTTATTAAAAAGTCAAATCAATAGTCAAACAAAACATTTTGAATTTATTACATTAGCAAAGTCGGTATATGTAAAAGGTAATGGCCAAAAATTGGAACAAGTAATAATAAATCTTCTTCAGAATGCCTGCCAATCACTTGAATCAGTCGATAAATCTGTTGTTATTAGTATTGGAATCGAAGGGAGAAATTGTGTTATCACTGTAAAAGATGAAGGTTGTGGTATTCCTGAATCAGATATTAATCATTTAACAGATCCATTTTTTACAACAAAACAAAATCAGGGAGGTACCGGATTGGGATTGTCTGTTAGTGCTGGCATTATAGAAGAACATCATGGCAGAATGGAAATTGAGTCTAAGGTTGGTGTTGGAACAGTAATTCGAGTAATATTACCAGAAATAAAACAATGGGAGAAATGATAATGAGGTCAAATCCAATTATAATAGTTGATGATGAAAAAGTCACATTGCTGACGGTTGAAACGATTCTTAATTCTGCTGGTTTTGAGAATATTATAAAGTGTGAGAATGAATCTTCAATGTGGCAGGCTATTAAAAAATATGGTGCAGATCTAATCATTTTGGATCTTATAATGCCAAACAGCTCCGGTGAAGAGATTTTGAACAAACTACAGCAAGACCATCCTGATATTCCTGTAATAATTAGTACAGGAGTAAATGCATTGGATACCGCTGTACGTTGTATGCGTAATGGTGCTTATGATTATCTTCTCAAACCAGTTGAAATGGAACGTTTGGTATCCTCTGTGCGTCATGCTCATGAAATGCATGATCTACGCCTACGTTATGAAATTTTGAGTGCTAGTTTGATGAACAATAAACTTAGTAATCCGGAAAATTTCCAGTCAATAATTACAGTTGATCCAAATATGACTGCTATTTTCAGATACATCGAAGCTGTTGCTTCTTCATCAAATCCAATTTTAATTACAGGTGAAACAGGTGTCGGAAAAGAGTTAATCGCGGAGTCTATTCACAATGCAAGTGATTGTACTGGGAAATTTGTACGCGTTAATGTTGCAGGACTTGATGATAATATACTCTCTGATACACTTTTTGGTCATTTATCCGGAGCATTTACCGGAGCAATTACCAGGCGTAAAGGACTTGTTGAAGAGGCTGCAAACGGGACATTGTTTCTTGACGAAATTGGTGATTTAAGTATACAATCACAAGTGAAACTCCTTCGTTTATTACAAGAACGGGAATTTCGTCCATTAGGTTCAGATATGATAAAACCATCAACAGCTCGAATAATCACAGCTACATCCCGTACAATCGATGATTTAAATAGTAGTAACACTTTTCGTCGTGATTTGTACTATCGACTTAAAATTCATCATATCCATATTCCACCTTTAAGAGAGCGAAAGTGTGATATACAAGTATTAGTTAAGGAATTTTTAAAATTAGCTTCTGCAGAATATAAAAAGCCTGTTCCTACTGTGCCACAAGAACTATTTTCATTACTCAATGTCTGGCATTTCCCTGGAAATATTCGGGAATTACAAGCATTGATATTTGACGCTGTTGTAAGACATTCAGGAAAAGTACTTTCTCTGGAATCATTTAAAAATACTCTTAATATAAATAATAAAAACATTAAAATTTCTCGCCAACAAGATGATGAGAAATCCTTGCTTACATTTTCTGATAGATTACCTACAATTAAAGAAGCGATTTCATTATTACTTGATGAAGCAATGCAAAGATCAAATGATAATAAAACTCTGGCTGCAGGATTGTTGGGAATTAGCAGACAGGCGATTTCACAACGGCTAAATAAAAAATAATTTATAGTATGTTTGATGAACTTGCAGAGGAACGAGGTGCGAGGGGAACGAGGGAAACGAGGAAAACGAGGGAAACGAGGAAAACGAGGAAAACGGGGGGAACGAGGAAAACGAGGTGCGAGGGAAACGAGAAAAACGAGGTGCGGGGGAACGAGAAAAACGAGGTGCGAGGGAACGAGGGAAC
>JAOZSG010000071.1 GCA_029939785.1 Fidelibacterota bacterium
TGCAATGAATATAATGCAGTAAGAATTGTCACACCAGCTGAAGGACCGTCTTTGGGGATTGCTCCTGCTGGAACGTGGATATGAATATCCAGTTTAGTAAAAAGTTCTTCATCAATATCCAATTTTTTTGCATTGGATTTGATGTAACTCATTGCTGCTGCTGCTGATTCTTTCATCACATCGCCAAGTTGTCCTGTTAATTGAAGATTTCCTTTACCTTTCATGCTGGTTGCTTCAATGAATAGAATTTCCCCACCAACCTGAGTCCATGCTAATCCGATTACAACACCAGGCATTGCAGTTCTTTCTGCAACATCCAGAAAAATTTTCTGTGGTCCTAAACAATCTTCTACCATTTGTTCATCTACTTTATATTTCTTTTTCCTCTTATTTTCAGCATGTTTTGTAGCAACTTTTCTACAAATATTTGCTATTTCTCTTTCGAGATTTCTCACTCCTGATTCACGAGTATAATAGCGGATTATTTTTCTAAGTGCTTTTTCTTCAAAATTAACAGTCAGTGTAGAAAGACCATGTTCTTTAATCTGTTTTGGAACTAAAAATCTTTTTGATATATTTACCTTTTCATCTTCTGTATACCCACTAAAATCCAAGATTTCCATTCTGTCTCTCAAAGCAGGGATAATCGGATCTTTTAAGTTCGCAGTTGCAATGAACATTACTTTTGAAAGATCATAATCAACTTCGAGGTAGTGATCGTTGAATGTTGAGTTTTGTTCAGGATCGAGTACTTCCAGTAGTGCAGAAGAAGGATCGCCACGAAAGTCAGCACCAACTTTATCAATTTCATCCAGCATGAAAAGAGGATTGCTTGACCCACATTTTTTCATACTTTGTATAATTCTTCCAGGCAATGCTCCTATATAGGTTCTTCTATGACCACGAATTTCAGCTTCATCGCGAACACCTCCAAGAGAGATCCTGATAAATTTTCTACCCATAGATTTTGCAATAGATTTTCCCATAGAAGTTTTTCCAACACCTGGAGGGCCTGCAAAACATAGAATTGGACTTTTTGACATTTCTTCGCCATCCAATTCTTCTTTTAGTTTTTTTACTGCCAGGTGTTCTACTATACGTGTTTTTACTTTATCCAGACCATAATGGTCTCCGTCAAGTGTTTCACGTGCTTTTTTAATTTTAACATTATCTTTAGTGTATTTACGCCATGGAAGTTCAGTAATCCATTCCAGATATGTCCTTGATACAGTATATTCCGGTGATGCCGGAGGAATTCTTTCAAGACGTTTTAATTCTTTTTCTGCTACTTCTCTTGCTTCTTTTGTCAGTTTTGCTTTTTTTACTTTGTCCTGTAATTCATTAAGTTCAACTGATCCTTCATCTTCTCCAAGTTCACGTTTAATTGTTTTCATTTGCTCACGGAGAAAATATTCACGCTGGGTTTTGGATATTTCGTCTTGTACTTCTGACTGAATCATTTCGCCTAGTTCAATTCTTTGAATTTCCCTGTTTATAATCACAGTGGCTTTTTCAAGTCTTTTATAGATATCGAGTTCTTCTAGAATGTCTTGCTTTTCTTTTACAGGAACATTGATAAGTTGCATTGCTCTATCGATTAAACGTCCGGGATGTTGTATGTTTGACAGAATTGATTTATGCTCTTCGCTTAGATAAGGAGCAATATCAATAAGATTTGCATAGACTTTTCTAATATTTGACACCATTGCATCAATTTCAATATTTTCAATAAATTCTTCATCATATTTTTCAACATCTGCGATAAAATAAGGTGTTTCCTGTTTATATTTAATAGCTACACCTCTATCAACTCCTTGAACTATAGCACTTTTACTACCATCAGGCATATTAAATACTTTTAAAACCTGAGCGATTGTGCCCCATTTATACAGATCCTCTATTTTAGGTTCTTCTATAGAACCATCACGCTGTGCAATAACTACAATTTTTTTGTTATGCTCAGGAAGATCATCTATTAATTTTAATGATTGTTCTCTTCCTATATAAATTGGAATTACCTGCTGTGGGAAGAGTACAGTATTTCGTAAGGCTAAAACAGGTAGCAATTCAACTTCTGATTTTGCCGCCTTGTTTAATATAACTGGTTGATTAGACATTTTAATAAACTCCCTTTTATTTTTTTATTTTTATTCTGATTCAAGTTGTCTTAATAATTTTAATACACGATATGTGACCATATGATCACCTTTTTTTGATATATGTACAATTGCCGGAAATAATCCATCTGAAAACTGGATGGAAAATAACCAATCAAGAGCCTTCTTAAAATTTTTATGTTCATGTGCATATTTTATAGATGCAAGTGCTTCAAGGAAAAGAAGTGTTCCACCTCGAAACATACCATTATCTGTAGTATTATTTGCAAGATGATCCCAGGAATTCGGTTCTGGAAACAATGCAGGAGTGTCAATGGAAAGATAATTTTCCAATATAAATTTAACGGCTTTTATACATGCATCTGAGTTTTTTAGTCTGGAATGAGTACTCAATGATAAAGTGATAAAAAGAGTTGTCCACACACAGCTTTTAATTTTATCTATTGATTCTCCATCTGCAATCATAGTAGGAGAAATCCAGCCACCATCTTTTCGTTGTTTTTTTATTATCCAACGAAAACTTTTTTCAACAAAAGGATTTCCTGATAATCCATATTGTCCAAGTATCCAAAGAGCATATCCATGATGATGCTGAAGTAATGGAAATTTTCCATCAGATTTTTGATACTTAATTAATGATATCAGACCGTTTTTTAAATTTTCATTTTTTATTGTGTCTCCAAAATTTATCAAATGTGTGAGGTTTTTTAGTTGCAGTAAAAACTGCATTGCGTTTTGCCGCTCTGCAATAGAAAATGTTTTTTCTGTTTTCCATCTTCCATCCTCAAGTTGAGACTGAATAATTTTTTTTCGTGAATTATCCTCAAGTATCTTCGCATATAAATCATCAACTAATTGTTTATCTGATGATAAAAAAGATTTTGCAGTAAGATATTTTACAGATAATGGTGCTCTGTCAAGTATTACTGAAATTGGATTTTTTTTAAGTCTTTTAAAATAATTAATTTGATTTGACATAATATTCCATTGTTATTGTCTTATAAATAGACTTTTTTTGTTAATATTATTGGAGGGTATGTTATAAGATAGAATCTTCTTAAAAAAATAATTTTGTAACTTCTTAATTTCTGTAAAACTGTTAGTTATGTAATTTTTCATATTGTCAATTATGTTCTTTTTTATCAAAATTTATCTGATATTAATTTTTTCAATAATATAGTTAAATGCAAGTCTTTATTTTATTATTTTATTTAATCCTTTACTTTTTACAAAACTATCAAAACTTAGAATCAATTATATTTTTTACTTCAACATAGTTTGAAGCATGATAATCCGCGTCTGACAATTCCTCTTTTGTGAAACTTGATAAGAAACCGATAGTTTGCATCCCGGCTTTTTTTGCGGAAATCACACCATTTATCGAGTCTTCAATTACTATCATATTTTCCGGATTTATATTCAAATCACGACTCATTTTCAAAAATGGATCCGGATGTGGCTTAGGATTTTCAATGTCTTCAGCAGTAATAAGATGCTGAAAATTTCTTTCGACCGGTGTATTGACAAAAATCCAATTTAGTAATTCTCTGGAAGAGGAGGTAACGAGTCCTGTTTCATAAACCGGAGTAATTTCTCCTAAAAACTCTATAAAACCAGGCATATAAAAAAGATCGGTTTTAAACTTTTCTTTTAACTTTTTTTTATCTTCTATAAAAAAATCTTCTTTTGAGATTGAAAGATTGTATTTTTTTTGTGTCATATTATAAAATCCATCTTCAGATAAACCTTTAAAGTCTTTCCAATCATCTGAATGAATTTCAACACCAAGTTTACGGAATAATTCAATTGCTACTTCTTCATAAATAGGTTCAGAGTCAACAACTACTCCATCAAAATCAAATATTATTGCTTTTATATTTTTATCCATTTTATTCCAATTTTTTTTGTTAGTATTTTAATGGCTTTCCCAAAGAGGGTTTTGGGAACCAGTGATTTTTCTTATTTTTTTTATTTCCAATTTAACTAATTCAACCAACCTATATTATAAATCCAAAAATTACATAGAAAACCAATGCAATTCCACCTGATAACAATGCATAGGGCAATTGTGTATTTACATGATCTATATGATCACATGCCGATGCCATAGACGATACAATAGTTGTATCAGATATTGGTGAACAATGATCACCGAAGACACCACCTCCCAAAACAGCGGAAACTACAAATGGCAGACTTACACCCAAAGAATCTACAAAAGGAATTGCTAAAGGAATCATTAAAGCAAAGGTTCCAAAACTTGTTCCTGTAGAAAATGCTACAAATGCAGAAATCAGAAATATAAATGCCGGAATTAAAGCAGGAATTAAAAAGGTAGAAGTCACAGATGCAATATAACCACCAGTTCCAAGTGTTTTACAGGTTTCTCCTAAAGAAAATGCAAGTAACATTAAAAGAGCTAATGATATCATTCCACCAGCACCTTTTATAGTAATGTCTGTAATTTCTTTAGTTTTCATAATGCCTCTGACACGATACATTACTGCGGCAACTGCGATAGAAAGAAAAACTGCCCAATATACTGCTGTAGATCCTGATCCTTTGGTAATATCCCCATCTCCTGTAATTATCAAACCTATAGGAGTTGCTATACTAAGTACAGCAACAGGAATAATCATATCAAGAGCGGAATATCTGATACCTTTAATAGGTTCCATCTCAATAATATTTTCATCAACCATAGGAGATGCACCTTCTTTTAATAATTGACCATTTGCGACACGTTCTTCTGCTTTTTTCATTGGACCAAAATCAAAATTTGTTAATACGAAAATCAAGGGTAATATTGCAGCAACTATTGCATAAAAATTTAAAGGAATTGAATGTAATAATGCCGATGTCGGCTCTTCTACATTTTGAGCACTTAGCAGTCCAATAGTGAAAGCTCCCCAGGCATTCATGGGAATAAGAATACACATTGAAGCAGACGTAGAATCTGCAATATATGCTAATTTCTCCCGAGAAATTTTAAGTTTATCAAATATTGGACGACAAATTGTACCGGTAATAAGAATTTTAATACTGGATTCAATAAATATAACAACTCCAATTATCCATGCCAGGAATTGTGCGTTTTTCCGCTGTTTAATCCAGTCACTTTTAAAAAGAAGTTTTGTAAATCCTTTGACTCCACCGGATCTTTGGGTTAGTGCAATCAAACTCCCGACAAGAGCACTAAAAAGTATAACTTTCGTGTTGCCCGGTGACTGGAAGACCTGGATGAATGTTTCCAGAGTACTACTAAAACCATTTATGGGATTCCAACCAGAAATTATTGTCTGTCCAATCCATATTCCTGATATTAGTGAAATAAATACTTGTCTTGTTTTAATAGCAAGGACAATTGCTATTATTGGTGGCAAAATTGAAAATATTCCAAAGGATTCCATAATACCCCTTTATTAAACTTTAAAATTATGCAGTCGTAAAAAGTCAATCAATTCATTACTGTTTTTATATAGTAATGAAGAAATACCCATTTTTTTGGCTGCTGCGACATTTTCAGGTAAATCGTCTATAAATATTGAACGACTTGCAATTGTTCCGGCTTTCTTTAATGCTATTTCATATATCTTTTTATCAGGTTTTCTGGCTTTTACTTCATAAGATAAAACAAGACCGTTAAATTTATTCAGAATTTTAAACCTGGATTCTATTGATGATATATGTAAAGCATTTGTATTAGATAACATATAAATATTTGCCTGGGATTTTAGTTTTTCTAATATTTCCCATGAAGAATCAATCCATTCAAAAACTAATTCCCAAACTTTTCCAAGGTTCTCTTTTGTAAAGAATTCCCTGTCAAATTTACTATTCAATATCGATATATATTCATCAGTACTAAGTAGACCAGTTTCAAATTCTTCTTCCAGTTTATAATCTATTTGTTTGTATAATGATTCCGGATCTGTGTTAATAATCTTGGCTATTTTATTAACTGCAATGTCTTTATTTACATGCAGAAGTACATTACCCAAATCAAAAAATATTGTATCAATCATAATATAATTAATCGTTCTTGTCTATTTGAATTTCAGTAATCATTTTTCCAATTTTTTCACCGGAATAAGTTAATAATTCAGGTGTGTGATATTTAGCTAATTTATGAAGATGTTTACTGGATATAAGTTTCAAATGATTCATTACTTCTAATGCCATTGAAGCAGAGGCTTGTTTATTATCATTTAATACTTTTACGGCAATCCCTATGAATTTACCTTTACCTTTTTTTATGCCAATTGCCCGTAAACCTTGTGATCCAGCCTTTGATATTGCTTTACCGTTAAATTCTTTTGTGAAATCTGTATCAAATGTATCACGGCCTGCAATATATTGTGGATTATTAGTCATAGCAGTAAAAATTCTTGTAAGATAATTATCATAGTCAGAAACTAGTTTTCTATACATATCAGCAATATTTTTTAAAGGAAGAAAAAAAGTAGGAAGTCCGCAATCATCGGAAACCTGCATTATTTTTTCGACTTCTGAATAAAGTTTAATTTTATCCATAATTTTAGAATGTATTATACTACCTCGAGATAAATAATCATTTACATCCAATTTAAGTGCTGATGCTAATGCCAGCATTCCTGCATGTTTACCTGAACATGTATTGTGTAATGTTGATGGTCTTCCGCCTGTTAATATCAATTTTTCATAAGTTGCTTTATCAATTGGACGATGTACGCCGCATTTTAAATTTTCCGTTTTTAATTTTAGTTTTTTCAAAATAGCTGTAACTGTGTCTGTATGAATAATTTCACCTTTATGTGATGAACAGATTACAGCCAGTTCTTCATCAGTAAGATTATATTTTTTGTCTGCCTCTGCTTCTAATATTGCTGTAGCCTGAAAAGGTTTTGCTGCTGATCGAAGAAATGTAGGAAATTCAGGATTTCCTATGGAAAATATGATCTCACCGGTTTCATCAACTGCTACAGCATATCCAAGGTTAAAAGATTCTACAACTGAACCTCGCAAAGATTTTGTTATTAATTTCATTATTAATTCCTTTTTTTATTTAATTAATTTTTATTTGATTATTTCAGAGGCAAAACATAGGGAAATATTATCGAAATCCCCGTTTTCCAACATTTTCTTAATAACTTTAATTGTATGGTTGTTAACATGACCAAGAGCAATTGCAGTCATTTTTTCTTTTGCTATATTAATTGCTTTATTAAGTTGATTTTCTATATATATATCATTTTTTTCGTGGTCAATAAATACTGATCGTTTCAATGAAGGAATGCCATGTGTATTGCAAATATCAAATGCGACACTTTTTGCTGAAGTAATACTATCTAAAAAATATAAATTTTTATCTTTAATTACTTGTGCAACAATGGTCATTAGTTCTTTATCAGTTGTTGCTTTTGAACCCATATGATTATTCAATCCAACTGCCTGTGGAATACTCTCAATTGCCTTTAAAAGTTTTAGTCTGTTTTCATTGTTGGTTGAATTTGTGGTTAATATAAATTCTTCTTCTCCTTTAATCAGGTTTTCTTTCTCCGGCTCCATTGGCATGTGTACAATAATCTCTTTATTATGTTTCAATCCTTCATCAATAGCCCATTGTGTATATTGATGTCCGGGAATTATTGAAATTGTAATTTTTACATCCAGATTAATAAGTTCTCGAGCTGTTTTTCCACTTGAATAACCAAAATCATCAATTACTATTGCGAGTCTTGGTTTATTTAGTTTACCTGGTTTATCAATTATGTTATTCTTAAAGGTTTGTGAAACCTTTAGTGTATCCAGTAAAAAAAAAGCGATTTTGCCAACATCAATATTTTTATACATTACAGATAAACTAAATCCTTTATTATCAGGGAAAAGATTTAGTTTACCCGCTATTAGATTTCTATTCTTTAAAATATTTGTAATTTTAGAGATTATATTAATTGAATTATTATCTTTTACTTTTGTAAAAACTAATAAATAATCATGATCAATAATCAGAGAATCTTTTTCAATAAATCCAATAGTTTTTAAGTGAGGTCTGACCTGAGTAGCAATAATATTTCTACCCTGATTAATGGTTTTATTAATATTTTGTTTATTAAAATTTTGATGTACCGATATTGTCGAAATAATAATCAGGATTATTAGGAAAAAAACTAGTGGAATAATCCTTTTTTTATCTGATAAAAAATAATTTTGAATCTTATTAATTAATTCTAAAGTCATTTTACTTACCAGTGCCAAAAATACAATAATAAGAGTCTAAAGTAAAGCATTCTATTTACTTATTTTTCCTGATTAAAAAAAAATAAAAACTTATTGAATATTAATTAAAACTTTCCTACATTTTCGAGCATTTTGAAATTATGGCGGGATAGCTCAGTTGGTTAGAGCAGCGGAATCATAATCCGCGTGTCCGGGGTTCGAATCCCTGTCTCGCTACAAAGCCTCCAATCCAAATGGAGGCTTTTTTGTTTTCAGCTGTAAAATTCTACAAATTGTCTCAAAATAAGTCAAAATGATATGATATGGAACTCAATCCAATTTACGTACCATCATATTCCTGATAAATTATATTACCACAGGATTTACAATGAGATGCATCTGTTTCATGAAATTTCAATCCACAGTTTGTACAGGTAACATGTTTTTTTGAAACATTAAACCATTCTTTAATTATCTGACTTGCCTGCCATGGAATAAGAACAATTCCGGAAATTACTATCAATATTACAGTCCAACGTCCTGATTGAGAGACAGGTACAATATCACCAAAACCAACTGTTGTCAATGTAATTACGCTAAAATAAAATGCATCACCAAAAGTCTGAATTTGTGGATTTGATCCACTTTCTGCATAAAAGAATAAACCAGATGAGATGAAAAAGATAATAAATATTGTGAACATTAATCTGAATAGTTTGAGTAAATAAACTGTAATTGTACCAAAGAAAAAATTAGGGTCAGACATAAATCGTAAAAATCGTATAATTCGGAACACTCTTAATATTCTAATTATACGTAACATTTTCATCAATTTTAAATTCACACTGTATACCGGAATGAAAAACATTATAACAGTTGGTAATATTGTAATTAGGTCAATTATACTATAAAAACTAAAAACTTGTTTTAATCTGAAAGGCGAACTATATAGTCTCAGGAAATATTCAATTATCAATATAAATATTGTGATTACTTCCAGATTCCATAGAAAGGATTTAAAAAATTCTGATATTGGATAAGTTTCTGCAACAAAAATAACACAGAGTATAATATTGAGAAGTAGTATAAAAATATCTATCAGTTTACCCAAAAGTGTAGAACTGTCCATTAAATAATATTGTAAAGTTTGTCGAAGTGTTTTTTTCATATCTATTCTAACATTTAATTAACTTAAGTTCAAAATATTCAAAAAATTAATATATGTCAATGTAATTATATTTAATAAATAAAAAAGGAGAGTCATAAAATACTCTCCTTTTTATAATATTTGGAATTTGATTAATTATGATGTCGATATTCATGTGGACTTTCTTTACATCCATGTCTGAAAAAATGTTTATCAGATCCTTTATAATTATAAAAATTTCTGTTTGATCTTCTACCTTCTCTGAATCCATTTTTCATCATTTTAAATTGTTTCATTTTTTCTTTTTGTTCATCATTTAAAATATTACGCATTGCAATTTTATTGTTAATTTGCATTTTGAATATTTTACTTTTAAGATCAGCAACCTTATTAATTGCAATATCAAGTTTCTTCCCTGTCACATCATCAAATATCAATTCATGTAATTCAATATGTGATAATTCCATTTCAGTTTTTACTTTAATACTCTCTTTTTTAAATGCGATCCTCAAATCATGCATTTTTTCTTTTTGAACATCTGTGAGGTCTAAACCTTTCAAGTCCATTTGTTGTTCCGAAACCGGGTGGTGATCAGGCCTTGGCTGAGCAATTAACACTAATGGTATTAATGTTAAGAGGATTATTACTTTTTTCATCATTTTCTCCTTTTATTTCTTTTTGGGTTAATATCTTCTCTGTTACTTAGAGCACGCATCAAATGCCTTTTAAAACGGCTTTCAAATACAATGACTCTTAATTGTTGTTCTTTGGTTAAAACTTTATTTAAGCTTTTTAAAAATATTGATCTCTCTTTTAATATTTTCCGTTCAGTATTTCCAATTTTATCAATTATTAAGTTTACTTCCTGTTCGGTCGGTTTATAATTTTCATTGTTGATTTTATCATTAATTTCCTGCATTATTTCTCGTTGTTGATTATGGAATTTTAAAATCTTTTTTTCATGCTGTCTAATTAGAGGGAAAAACTCTGTTGCCTGATCGGTAGTTAAATCCAGAAATTCAGTCATTTTCCAGATACGTAATTGTTCCATCTTATCGCGTCGGTCTTTATTACTTTTTTCATCAAAAGGACCTCTTTGAGCAAATAATGACATCGATGTCATTAATAATATTAGGATTAGGTATATTTTATTTCTCATAGTACCTCCATGGTTTATAATTTTACATTTTTTATTTCATTAATAATTTCTTCAAAGCAATCATCATCCAGACTTGCAAGAGCCTGTGTATAACCATCTGATGATGAGGTGGAATTTTCCAAAATATATTCTGTACTAAAGTTTATATAGTCATCTGAAGATAATTCTTCAACATCTTTCTGAGTTTCATCTGAATAATAGAAATAATCTGAACTAAAAAGACTTGTATTAGTAAGTTCTGAAATTAATTCAGTATCCTCAGAAAACAATAAATCAAAATTCTGAAACTCAGAAGTTTTAAAAATAGTAAAAAAGGTAATAAGAAAAACAGTTACTACTGTTGCAGAAACTGGAATTAGTGTTAAAAATAATTTTTTACGTTTATCGTCTTTCTCCAGACGATTATTAATTTTCACAACTAACTCACTGCCATAGGATGTAGAAAGTGTATGTTTTTCCTGTCTACACAAAGACTTTATTTTGTCATATTCTCTGGATGTAATTTCACATTCGGAACATTCTGAAATATGATTTGCTACAAAATTTTGTTCCTTTTCTGTTAATCCACCATTAATAAATAGTGGTAAAAGATCTGTTACTTTTTTACAAAGATTCATAAGAAACTCCCATTTTTTCAAATTTCATCTTTAAATTTTTTATTGCATGTGAAAAGTTAACTTTTGCTGAGTTTTCCGATATATTCATTATTGCACTTATTTCTCTATATGATAGTTCCTGAAATGAACGAAGAATTATTATCATTTGTTGTTTTGCTGAAAGTTTTAGTATCACTTTCTTTAATATTTTTTTACTGTGATTAGAAATATTCGAGTGTTTTTCTTCACTTTTAATATCAATGTTTTCTAATCCTATGTATTGTCTTCGTTTCATTTTTTTTATATAGTTTAATCCATTGTTAACAGCGATTCTGTAAATCCAGGTATATATAGAAGAATCACCTTTAAATTTTGAAAAGTTCTTGTGAACTTTTATGAATGTCTCCTGTGTCAAATCATCTGCATCTTCGTGTGTCTTAACCATCCCGATAAATAATCCATAGATTTTTCCGTGATGTTCCAATACTAGTCTGTTAAACTCTTCATTGCTTATCTTCTTTTGCAATTTTATATTAATTCCTTTTTCAAGTTTCGCAGTTTAGACA
>JAOZSG010000374.1 GCA_029939785.1 Fidelibacterota bacterium
GTAAGTTTAATGAAAAAATTAGACAGGATAACATGATGAACAGGATTTCAAAATTTATTTATTCAGTTAATCCTGTCTAAATCCGGCTACTGAGGGGGCAGAGTGTAGGAAAATGAAAGAACTTAGACTTTTTACGAGTTCATCAATCTTGATAAAATCAATTAAGGAATAAAAATTAAATGAAACGACAATATTTTTTATTAATAATTTCGGTACTGCTATTTTTGTTCAATATATACCCGGTAAAAATTTCGGGTATGAATAATGAATTAACTGAAAATCCAACAAAAAGCGTAAATGATTCAATATCCGGTCAATTATATGATAAGTTATCAATGCTTGAAGAAAATGCAACCGATGAGATTATTGGCTATCATTGTAAATCTCTGAAAGCGATATTTCAAACGGAACAGATTGTAGGGAAAATTGCCGGTGGTAAACGATTAATGACACTTCAGAAGACAATGAAAAATGCATTAGATTGGTTGCCGAAAGAAAAATTTCCAATTGAACCTATAATATCCGGCAGGAATCGTTTGATATATTCATTTATTTCAAAAAGAGATCAGACATTACAGCCTTATGCACTGCGTTTACCAAATGGATGGAAAAAAGATAAAAAATATCCTTTGATTGTGGTTCTTCATGGGCATACGGGAATGAATCCCAGTCCCGTATTATTTATATCATGGGAATTTAAAACAAAACTGGGGGAACGTCCACCTGCAGAATATCCTGCTTATATGTTGGAAGTTTATGGACGTGGTAACACATATTATCAGGGAATTGGTGAAGTCGATGTTTTTGAAGCAATGGAAGATGTGAAAAAAAGATTTAGCGTTGATGAAAACCGTATTTATCTTACGGGACAATCTATGGGCGGTGGTGGAGGTTGGAATATTGCTGCCCGAACTCCTGATATATGGGCAGCTGTATCTCTGTTTTGTCCGGCTTTTTATACAAAACGATCTCCATATTTACCTGAAAATATGGAAGGCGTTCCGGTAAGGTTTTGGTATGGCGGTAAAGATAGAGTTAAGTATAAGAATGCATCATTGGAAAGTCATGCCTATCTTCAAAAATTAGGTTTTGTTAGTGAAGTTCATACTACAAAAGAAGCGAAACATAGGGTTCCGAAAGAACAAAGACATGAATCAACATTATGGTTATTGAAACACACTCGGACACAGCCAAAAGAATTTAAATATATAATAGATACAAGAAAACATACAGGACGCAATGGGGTTTATGTAACCGGTAGAGGTCTGGGTGAAGAGCGTGTCGAATTTACATGTAGAATTGATGGTAATAAGGTATTTATTGATTCAAAAAATTGTACAGAGTTACGAATTAAGCCCAAAGCAGATGGGTTAGATATACAAGGAAATTCAGTTTCAATTATATGGAATGGAAAAGAATATTATAATGGAAAAATTGAAGATGTAATTGATTTGTCTATCATAGAAAAAAAAGAAAAATTATAGACAGGATAAACATGATTAACAGGATAAAACAAATAAAAAAATCCAGTAAATCCTGTCCTAAAAGTTTCTAAAGAAGATACAACATAGAAAAAAAGAGTTAAAAAAATGAAAAGAAGAAATTTTATCAAAATAGCCGGACTTGGTGCTTTGGGTTCTGGTATTCCCGGCTCATCAATTCTAAATAACTCGCGATTATTGGCATCACCGAAATCAAAGCAACCCAATATCTTATTCTGTATATCTGATGATCAATCATGGTTGCATACATCTATTAGTGGGTGTAAAACTGTCAAGACTCCTGGCTTTGACAGAGTTGCCAAAGATGGTATTTTATTTACTAATACATTTAGTGCAGCACCAGCATGTGGTCCTTCAAGAGCAGGACTTTTAACAGGGCAGGACATCTGGCGACTTAGAGAAGGCGGATGCCATGGAAGCGATTTTCCTATGGATATTCCTGTTTACCCTTATATATTAGAAAATGCCGGATACAAAATAGGATATACCGGTAAAGGTGGTGAAGGTGGTGGACGTACCCGAAATGCAGCCGGAACATCATATAGTAAAATCCACAACAAAGCTCCACTCCAAATTAATAATACAGATTACGCTGCTAATTTTGAAGCTTTTATGAAAGATAAGAAATCCGATCAACCATTTTGTTTTTGGTATGGCGGCCATGAACCACATCGTAGTTATAAAAAAGGGCTTGGACTGGAAGCAGGAAAAAATCCTGATGATGTCATAGTTCCCGGATTTTTGCCTGATACACCTGAAATCCGCAGTGATATGCTTGACTATTTTACTGAGATTGAATGGTTTGATAAACATCTCTGTGCAATGTTGAATACTCTTGAAAAAAGTGGCGATTTGGAAAACACAATTGTTATTGTAACATCGGATAATGGAATGCCGTTTCAACGTGCAAAATCAAATTTGTATGATTATGGTACACGTATGCCTATGGCTATTATGTGGCCGGATAAAATAAAAAAGGGGCGTATTGTAGATGATTTGGTTAGTCTTACAGATTTGGCACCGACATATCTGAATGCGGCCGGGAGTTCAGTCCCAAAAGAAATGACAGGAAAGAGTCTGATGAATATTTTATTATCAGAAAAATCAGGGATAATTGAACCGGATCGTAAAGCTGTTTATACAGCGAGAGAACGGCATGCATGGAGTCAACCCAATGGTCAAATTTATGCAATGCGGGCGATTCGCACCCATGAATATCTTTTTATCCGAAATTATAAGCCTGATCTTTATCCTGCAGGATCTCCTGACTTTCGATATAATTATGATTTAAAACCTTATTCTGATTCTAATGGAGGACCGGCCGGTAAAGAAATTTTGCAAAACAAAGATACCGCAAAAGGAAAATATTATTTTAATCTGAGCTATGGAAAACGTCCTGCAGAAGAATTGTATAATGTGAAAGATGATCCGTTTCAGATCAATAATCTTGTTGATAATCCAAAATTTGCAAAAATAAAACAAACCATCAGTAAAACTCTGGATGATTATCTTGCCCATACTAAAGATCCAAGGCATCTGGGAAATCCCGAAGTATTTGAGAATGCACCGTTTTATGGTCCTCATGGTATTGAAACTGAAGGTATGGATTAT
>JAOZSG010000375.1 GCA_029939785.1 Fidelibacterota bacterium
AAAACTACATACATAATTTGTACAATGATTAAACAAATAATATACCTCTAATATTTTGGTAATTAACAGGTATGATACTACTCTAACTCCTAAGATTTCTCTAAAAATTGGTGGGAATTTCCATATTTCTTCACACCCTCTTGAAATAATTTTCGGGTCATTCGACAAAATGGACAAGTTTTGTTCACAATGGTGTTTCCAAAGAGGGCTTTGGAACGAGTAGAATAAACCTTTTCTCCTTCATCCTTGGAAATTCCATGTTGGATATTGGATATTTAGAATATATTTGGTAATTGGTTTATTGATTTTAGCCACAGCGTGGCGACTCTATTTGTAATAATAACATTTAGCCACTCAAAAATCCGGTACCTTTAGGTACGATACTATTCTATCAAAACTAAAATAATTGTTTACGCTAAATCCAAATTTCTGAAATTCGGGACAAAGTCATTTACACTAAGTCAGGAGTTCTGAATTTTTAATTTATATATTTTTGTATAATCTGAATGGATACAGATGAATATTTCTTTATTTTGCATGTCAAAAACAGCGGACCATTGTGTATTAGTTAATTTTTCTTCATTTTTCAGATTATGAAATATTCTTTTTTGTTTCACTTTTTTTAATATATCCATGGCATCTAAAGGTGAAAAATCTACATTGTATTTATGAAGTTTTTTAAAAATAGTATTATAGCGATTGCATTTCTTTTTTTCTGTTTCTGATGTTTTAAATATTTGAGAATTTGTGGCAATTTGAAAGTTATTTTCTTTTCTAATAATTTGCATTTCACCATCATTCCATTCAAGAATAACCGATTTTTTCTCCGGATCAGATATTAGAATATGGTGTTGAACAAAATCTAATCCATTATCAAATATATTATATTTTTGTGCAATTTCAATTGCCTTGTCAACATTATCAGCATAATCCAGAATTTCCCGAACAAGATGGAATAAATATCGAGATGGCTTATTAAAATCATGGTTTACAAATTCTTTCCCAAAAGATGCAAGTGCAAGCGTTACTCCTTTTTCGTTCATTCCTTCAAAAGCGACTAATGGAGCAGTAAGTAATATTTGTTTATGAAGTTGGATTGTATTTTTATATTTTTTTATTGAAGAGAATCCAAATTCCGTCATAGGAATTAAAGCAACAGAAGAATAACCGGAATCAGGGTAAAAATAACCAATTAATAAATCAGTGGGGCGATTATCATAGTTTCGTCCAAATAAAGCTGTGGAATCCTGAAAGTATGAAAAAATGCTACAGTTTGTAGATATATTATTAATAGAATCTTTTGTATAATAATTATCAATAATTTCATGATGATGAATTTTTATTAAATTTAAAAAATTACCATAATACGTCATTACATGAATATCGTCGATAATCTGATGGCTTTCTAACATTTTATCAAAAGATGGTGCTGATTTATTTCTTTGAAAGATTGATGAATCAATAATTGGTTCAATATCAATTATTCTGCCATATTTCCTTTTAGAATAAAAAATATAGATAAGTACAAATAAAATATATATTAAAAATTTAATTTTTGTAGGAATCTTCATGGTTTTTTTTCTTCAATTATAATTAGATCGAAAACTAATGATAATTATCCAAAATTAACAAAATATTTTACTTGTGTTTATACTTTTCCTAATATATTCTTTATGTATGAAGTGTTAAAAAAAAATTATCCAAAAAATAAATGAGGTTGTTATGATAAAAACTTTATATATATCACTTATATTTTTAATCTTTTATTCCTGCAATATTGGAAAGATTGATATGAATATTGATAAGCAGACTAATGAAAGGAACAAAGAATTAATCAAAAAAATAGAGATTCTTCCAAAACCAGGATTATTAAAAAGTGATGGCGGCAAATATCAGCTAGTAAAAATTAATATTAATTATTTGGGAAATGGTGATTCTGTTGAAATTATTTCAGAGGAAGGGAAAAATTTAAAATCAATATTGAAATTCGGAGATAACTCTTTTGATTTTAAAGCTTTTACAGTAAAGGAAGAAAAAGAAATAATAATTAATATTAAAATTGGTAAAAAGGAAAATACAAAAACAGTAATATTGAAACCAATTGATAAACGTGAGATTCATATTTTGCCTTATACTAATGTTAATATTAGTCGAACTCATTCGCTGGATGAAGTTGAACTGATATATTATGAAAATATAAAGAAAATAATGGATTATATAGAAAAGACATCTGACAATCCACAAGCATCACAATATAAATGGAATGTAGATGTTCTTTGGGCTGTAGAATGCTTTCTTAATAGAGCAAATATAAAAGATAAACAGAGATTTGAGCGTATTGTAAAAAATGGCAAAATTGGAATGCAGGCATTGTATAGTAATACTTTACCCGGAATGAGCAGTCCTGAAAAATTATATCGATTAATTGATTACTCTAAGGAACTCGAAAAACAATTTGATATTAAAATAAAATCTGCATTAATTACTGATATACCCGGATATTCTGCTGAAATAATACCATCTCTGATAAATAATGGAGTGAACTATTTTTCAGTTGGATTGAATAATGACAATAGTAATGATAGTATTTTGATTGATTGGGATGATAAACCTTTTTACTGGGTATCTCAATCAGGAGAAGAAAAATTACTGACCTGGATAACAAAAAACAGACATGATCTGTTTCAGGTAATTGATGATGAAACAATATCTAAAACTCGAGAGGAAAAACTTTTTAACTATTGTCAAACTTTAACAGATAGTAAATATCCCTATGAAATGATACAGTTTAGATATACACAAAAAAATAATGCTGGTTCTCCTGATCTAAATTTGGCGGATTTTGTAAAAAATTGGAATAAAAAATATATCAGTCCAAAGTTAGTTATTTCTACATCAGAAAGTATGCTTGAAAAATTCGAGAAAAGTAACAAAAATGAAATACCTGTTTATTCAGGAGAGTTTTATCCATATAGGAAACCAATCTATTCTACTACAAAAGAGACAATATTGAATAGAAAAACTATGGAAAAATTATTACAGACGGATGCATTATATACAATAATAAAACCTGAGTCTTATTTTCCTGATGAAATGAATATTGTTTGGAAG